>ONYR01000197.1 GCA_900322165.1 uncultured Eubacteriales bacterium | reverse complement strand
GGCGTTTCGCCCCGAGGCAACCTCGCGCTTCTCAAGGCGGCGCAGGCGCTTGCGGCGATCCGCGGACGCGAATATGTCACGCCGGACGATATCAAGGATCTGGCGATCCCGGTCCTTGGACACCGTATCATCCTGCGCGGTTCGCAGCGCAACAAGACCAGTCAGATCAAAGACCTCATCGAAGGCATTCTCGCTGAAGTCGAAGTGCCGACCGAGCATTGGAAAGACACCGTGAAGGAGCGCTAAGTTATGCCAGTCCTCATCATCCTGATCGTTGTATGGCTGGTGACATGGCTGCAGAGAGTGATCTACCGTAAGCTTTGGGGCAATCATCTGGATGCGCACGTCTCGTTCGGGGATAAAAACATGACCGCCGGACAGGAGACGGAGCTTATCGAGACGATGGGCAACGCGAAATGGCTGCCGCTGCCTTGGGTTCAGCTCAAGTTTGAGATCTTTCGCAACGGCAAAAGCGACAATCTGTTCCGGGCGGACCTGTTTAACATTCTGTTCCACCAGCAGATCGTCCGCAAGAGCAAGCTGACGCTGAAAAAGCGCGGCGTGTACCAGATCAAGGAGCTGAGCCTGTTAAGCTACGATCTGTTTGTCTCCAAAAAGCTTTACCGCAGCTACGAGAACCAGGCCGCGATCACGGTCTACCCGAAGGCGCTGGAGCGGGAAGCGATCGAGGTGCCCTACGAAAAGCTGATGGGCCAGATCGCCACGCGCCGCTACACCCTCGAGGATCCGTTCCTTTTCAAGGGGATCCGCGAGTACCAGCCCCAGGACGGCTTCCGTGACATCAACTTCAAAGCCTCCGCGCGCAACAGCCGCTGGCTTGTTAATACCCACGAATACACCCTGGACCAGAAGGTCAAGGTTGTCCTGCTGACGGACAAATCGTCACAGTATTACGATGAAAGCGAATATGAGACCGCCCTGCGCTACGCCGCGGAGCTTGTGACCTGTCTGGAGCGCGACGGTGTGCCGACCGCGTTTTACTCAAACGGTGAGGACGCCCTTGACCATACCGAGCCAAAGCTCCTGGAAGGCTGCAGCGAGAACCATATCGAATCGGTACTCGAGGCGCTCGCAAGACTGAATCTGGACGAAACCATCACTCCCGGAGCGGAGGTGCTGAGGGAGCTGTGTGAGCGCCTTGACGCGGACGAGTTTTATGTGATTATTTCGCCAAACCACAACCGGGAGATCCTCGATGCGTTTGGCTATCTGAAGGATTATACGAACGCCTGTCAGTTTATTTCTCCGATCTCCTATCGGAACTACAACAGCATGGCTGAAGAAGAGCAGAAGCTGGAAGAGACAGTGGAAAACTTCTTCTATTACCGAGCGTGAGGAAGGAGGGCATATGGAAAAATACGTTGACAACGAGCGCATGCCCGATCTTCACTATTACAAAATTCCCCTCTATCCGCTGTGGATGGAGTGTATCAAGGTCTGGCTGATGTTCGCCATCGGGCTGTTCGTCCTCTTTTACGCGGCCTACGACGTGGGCGGGGGATACCGCTATTATTACTATATCGGGCTGCTCTGCCTGATGCCGCCGCTCTCGGTTCTGGTGAGGCGCAAGGTCAAGAGCCTGATCGCGTATCTGGCGCTTCACGCGCTGTTTTTCGCCTGCCTGTGGATCTCGCCCTCGCCGGTGCTGACCGTGCTGGCGGTGATCTACATCATTCTTGTGACGGTCTACGGGCTGGTGCGCAGCATGTCGAAGGAGCAGGAGCGCGAGCTGACCATGCTGACGTTCTATCTCGCGATCGGCGTCATGGTCGCGGTGTACCTTTTAGCGATCATCCGCAGCAAGCCGCAGTACGAAAGCCAGCTGCTGATCCAGGGACTGATCTATACCCTGATCTTCCTGTATTTTGACCATCGCAGCAGCGTGATGGACGCGCTGAAGGCGATGGATAAGCAGGGAAACTTCTCAACAAAACGCATCATTCGCTTTAACAACGCCGTCTTTCTGATCTACATGGTCCTGACGGTGGGTCTTTTCGGGCTCATGTACTATGCGGGCTTCAGCAACATTCTGAACTGGATCGGCCGCCTGATTCTCAGGCTCATCCGCTGGATCGTCGGAATGCTGACCTCGGAGGAAGTGCCGGAGGTCGAGGAAGTCGAGACGATCGTGGAGACCCAGGAGGGCGCGTCGGAGATGGGCGGACTGCCGGCCGGAGAGACAAGCCCCGTCTGGGAGTTTTTGCAGCACATCCTGGTTGTTGCTTTCGTGATCTTTATCGGCTGGGCGCTGATCATGCTGCTGATCCGCCTGTTCAAGAGCTTCCACAACAGCTACGGCTATTCGGAGAACGGTTATGAGGAATACAAAACCTTCTACGAGAAGCCAGGAGATGAGGGCGAGAAGCGCCGCGGGCTGAGTCTCTTTGATATGAGCCCCGAAAACCGGATCCGCCGGGCTTACTACCGCAAGGTGCGCGGCAAGATCGACAAGACGGTGTCCCGCAGCGACACGCCGAGCGAGGTGGGAGAGAAGCTGCCGGATGTGGCCGAGATCGCCGAAAAATACGATGAAGTGCGCTACAACGTGAAGGAGTAGTGTGAAAAATGTGGCCGGTTGCCACATTTTTCACACAAGCTATTTGTGCCGAGCCCAAATAGCCTGATCGCAGCGGAGAATTCGCCTTCGCGAAATTCTCCGCGCGTGCCTCGCACGATGTGCTCGGCATGGGGGATTAACATGGGTATTTTTGACGGATATCTGTTCTGTGCGGACTGCGACGGTACGATGACCGACAGCAAGGGCCTTCTTGCTAAGGAAGACGCGGAAGCGATCCGCTTCTTCCAGAAGGAGGGCGGCCTGTTTACCTACGCGACGGGTCGTTTCCCAAAGCACATCGACAAGTTCACCGGACTGTTTCAGCCCAATGCCTATCAGATCATGGGCAACGGCACAACGATCTACGATGTCGAGAACCGGCGCGTCGTTCACGAGGTGACCATGGCGCCGCCGCGCGAAGCGCTCGATTATATCGTGGGCGAGGGGCTGTGCCACCTGATCTTCGTGGATCATCTGACCCATTCGGTCGGCTGGGCGCGGGCGGTGGAGCATCGCCGTCCGTGGGACGACTCGAACATGAATACCGACTATGAAGTCCTGTTTGCGCCGGAGGAAGAAGGCTGGCACAAGATCAACTTCTGTTTTGAGACGCCGGAGGAGAACGTGCGGGTCTGCCGTTTGATGCAGGAGCGCTTCCCGCAGTACCAGTTCGTCTGCAGCTGGCCGTGCGGCATGGAGCTTCTGCCGATGGAGGGCGGAAAAGGCAACGGTGTCCGGTATCTTCGAGAACTGCTCGGTGATAAGGCCAAAACGGTCGTCTGTGCCGGTGACTATGAAAACGATATTTCGATGCTGGAAGCGGCCGATATCGGCTACGCCGTGGCGAACGCCTCGGAGCTGACGAAGGCGGCGGCGGACCGGATCACGGTCTCGAACGATGAGCATGCGATCGCGGCGATCATACGCGACTTACGTCGCGGCGACTTACGTCGCGGCGACCTGGCTCGCGGCGACTTGAGTCACGGCGACTTGCATCGCGGCTAGCTCGCGGAGACCTGATTTTTTCGACCGTTAAGCCTTATATACAGGAGGCGAAGGGTAGATGGAAAAGAAAGCCAAATTGCTTGTGAAAAGTGATATCCTTCGGTATTTTATTCCGGCCCTGATCATCGGTTTTCTGGTGAGTCTGGCGGCGTGCTTACTCGATCGGACTCTCAGGATCACGACGTTTCTCTTTCGAAACGAACAGGATGCCCGGAGCATCGTGACGGATTTCTTCCTTGTTGAGATCCAGGTCACTTTTATCGTGGTGTCCTTGAGCACCGCCCTGTCCACGCAATCCAAACGCATTTATTGGGTCGACAGCTTCCGGTACCGCCTGGTCAAGCCGAAGCTGACCAATTTTACAGCTCTTTCTTCGTATATTCTCGCGGCGCTTTCGATCGGAATTCTCTGGGAGATCCTGGATCGATGCCTGCCGGGCTTTAACGGCTTGCTGGGCGTTTTGGTCAGCTTTTTCCTTTCGCTCGTGTTCATGATCATCCTTTCCATGCGCATGATCGGCGCCAACTTCGGCGAGGAAGCGATCAAGCGTGAACTGGAGGAGGAACTCAGAAACCGTCTCGACGCCCGGGAGATCAATGAGCATATCGCTTACGACAAGGGCCTGCGGATCCCGGAAATGAGAGAGCTCGTGCAGGTGACGTTTCAGGAGATCGAAGAGAAGCAGCTGGATCTTGTCGGTGAAAATCTGGATCTGATGTTCCGGCTTGGCTTCCCTCACGAATTGAAGCGCTGCTACCAATATGCCGAGAAGACGCTTCAGTCTCCGGAGATCATGGAGGAGATCGACTTTTCCCTGATGCGTAAAGCGGTCCTTAGCAATGCGCCGGACTTCTTCTTTTCGGATTGCCCGCTTTCGCTGAAATCTCTTCTGAAGTGGTGGAGTGAGATGATCGATGAACGTTTTGACGACGCAACACTGCTGTGGCAGGCAGGGAAAAAGGAGGAAGCGATGCAGATCCGGAAGGATCTGTATTCCATGCTCGTGCAATCCCTCGGCTACGAGTTGATGAAAACTCAGATACCGGAGGCGGGAGATGAATTCTCGGATGAGGAGTCCTTTGAGATCATCGAGCTTATGGGGCGCTTTGTCGAAGGGCGGACCGGGAGACGGAGCGTGATGGACAAAAACGGTGAGTGGATCTCTCTCGGCGATGATTGGGCAGTGTCGGAGAGAGCAAGCGCGGACGACGATGTCCTTCTCCATGCGGATAATCTGGTATCCTTTGCCCGCGAGACGCTGGATAGATGGGAAAAGAACGGCTGCGATGAGGATCTGAGAATGTCGCTGGATGTGCTGAGCGACACGCTTCGGATGGCTCTGGAATTATAATTCGAAACACAAAGAAATACCCCGGCGGTCCGGGAGAAAGGAGAGATCCGCATTTCGGATGATTGGGTCAAACTCGTGCCATGAAAGACATGACTAAGGGGAATCCGCTGAAACTGATCGTTCTCTTTGCGCTGCCGATGGTGGCCTCGAGCTTGCTGCAGCAGTGCTATAATCTGGCCGACAGCGTGATCGCGGGGCGCTTTGCCGGGGTCAACGCGCTTGCGGCGATCGGCGTTTCCACCCCGATCACGCAGCTCTTTGTCAATCTGGGCGTTGGCGCGAGCATGGGCTGCAGCGTTGTGATCTCTCAGCTGTTCGGTGCGGGCGAGATGAAGAAGCTGAAGACGTCGATCTACACTGCAATGATCGCGTTCATCTCACTTTCGCTGGTGCTGATGACGGTCGGAAGCGTGTTCGCCGGACCGATCGCAAAGCTCTTGAAAACACCGGATGATCTGTACAAGGACGCGCTTTCCTACCTGCGGATCTACATGTTCGGGATCCCGTTCCTGTTCCTGTATAACATTTCCAACTCGATCTTCAACGCGCTTGGTGACTCGCGCAAGCCGCTGTATTTCCTGATCTTTTCGACCTGCCTGAACATCCTTCTGGATGTGGTGTTTGTCATTCATTTCAAGCGCGGGGTCGTGGGCGTGGCCTGGGCAACGTTTATTGCGCAGGGCATGGCCGGACTGCTTGCCGCGAGCGTGCTGCTTATGAAGGTACGCAAG
>ONYR01000355.1 GCA_900322165.1 uncultured Eubacteriales bacterium | reverse complement strand
GGATCGTAATCGTTTCAAGATCGTCCGGAACATAGATGTTACCATGAAAAGAGGCGGCAGCGGATTGGCTGTATTTGTCTACAGATTAATTGTCTTTTCCGCGCGACAAAAAGTCAAGACATTTTCGCCTTGGAAAAGGGCTGCTTGCTTCATTAACATAAGGATATGCCTTGAAAAATAATGGGTAAGCCCGTATAATCAAGATTGACGCTTTTCGCGTTCGCGCTCCTTATCTGCGCACAAAAACCGCGAAAAAATATATGATATCATTCAGAAAAGGGGAAACAACATGGCACTGCAGCAGTATGAGATCGACCATCTGAAGAAAATGAAGGCCTATGCGCCGGAGTGCATGGTTCTTTTAAAGAGCGACGGAACGTTCCCGCTTGAGAAGCCGGGAAAGATCGCGCTGTACGGAAGCGGCGCCCGCCGGACCATCAAGGGCGGCACGGGCTCGGGCGATGTCAACTCGAGAGCTTACATCACGGTTGAAAAAGGTTTGGAGCGCGCCGGATTTTCGGTAACGACGAAGGCTTGGCTGGATGCCTACGATGAAGTCAAGGATCAGGCCTATAAGCAGTTTATCGTCGACATGAAGAAAGAAGCCAAAGAACATCATACGGTCGCGATCATGTACGCGATGGGCAAGGTTATTCCGGAACCTTCGTATGATTTTCCGCTTGATGGGGAAGGCGAAGCCGCGGTATACGTTGTGGCGCGCAACTCGGGCGAGGGCAATGACCGCAAGGTGCTGCCGGGCGATGTCGAGCTGACCGAGGATGAAGTCAGAGATATTCTTGCGTGCCGTGAAAAATATGAGCGTTTCATGCTCGTGCTGAACGTTGGCGGCGTGGTCGATCTGACCCCGGTGCTGTGTGTTGAAAATATTCTGGTGCTGTCGCAGCTTGGCGCGGTGACGGGCGATGCGTTTGCGGACGTGCTGCTTGGCAAACAGAGCCCTTCCGGCAAGCTCACGACGACCTGGGGCACCGGCGCGGAGATCGATGCGATCCGCGAATTCGGCGATGAAAACGACACCCGCTATGAAGAGGGTATCTACGTTGGTTACCGTTACTATGACAGTCTCTGCAAGGATCCCGTGTTCCCGTTCGGTTACGGTCTTTCCTATGCGGAGTTTGAACTTGGCGAGGCGAAGGCCTGCGTGAATGGCTGCAAGGTGACGGTTCAGGTTCCGGTGAAGAACGTCGGCAAGCATGCCGGCAAGGAAGTCGTTCAGGTCTATGTCACGGCTCCGTGGGCGGAGATGGATCATCCCTACCAGCAGCTTGCCGGATTTGCCAAGACGAAAGAGCTGATGCCGGGCGCATGCGAACTGGTGGAAGTGAATTTCTGCCTGAAGAGCGTCGCTTCCTATGATCCTGTGAAGGCCGCTTACGTTCTCGAAGCGGGCGATTATGTCATTCGTGTCGGCAACTGCAGCCGCGCGACCAAGCCTGCGCTTGTCGCGAACCTGCCGGAGACGGTCGTTGTCCGTCAGACGGTCAACCGTTTCGGCAATCCCGATTTTGATGACTTTAAGCCGGAGCATACCTGGAAGGACGAGCCGCTTGAGGGTGTTGAGAAGGTAACGCTGGATCCGGCCGCGCTCGAGGGTACTTCGGAAGTGAAGAACGCGGATCCGAGCGATGAGGCGAAAGCTTTCGTTGACGGACTGTGCGATGAGGACCTTTGCCACCTGGTTATCGGTAACAGTCAGACCGGACAGGGAGCCGCCTCGGTCATCGGTCAGCAGTCCTCGCATGTTGCCGGTGCTGCAGGTGAGACGTACAACAATATCGCAGGAGTTCCGGCAGTTGTCATGGCTGACGGCCCTGCCGGACTGCGCCTCAACAAGCATTATACAAAGGATAAGAACGGCGATGTTGTCGGAATCGGCGAAGCGCTTCCGGCCGGCTTTGCTGATTTCATGCCGAAGGCACTCACCGCCGGCATGAAACTTCTGAATAAAAAACCGAAAGGGCAGGTCTACGATCAGTACTGCACCGCGATCCCGATCGGCACCGCACTCGCCCAGACCTGGAATCCGGGCCTGATCGAAAGCTGCGGCGACGTGGTCGGCGAAGAGATGGAAATGTTCGGGGTCCATCTGTGGCTCGCTCCTGCGTTCAACATTCACCGCAGCCCGCTCTGCGGCCGCAACTTCGAATACTGCTCCGAAGATCCGCTGATCAGCGGCATGGTCGGCGCAGCCATCACCAAGGGCGTGCAGAAGCACCCCGGCCGCGGCACCACGATCAAGCATTTCTGCGCCAACAACCAGGAGACCAACCGTTACCGCAACAACTCGCTCGTCTCCGAGCGCGCGCTCCGCGACATCTACCTGAAGGCTTTCGAAATCTGCATCAACGAGTCCGACCCGGCCTCCCTGATGACCTCCTACAACCTGCTGAACGGTGTCCATACCTCCGAGCGTGAAGACCTGCTGAAGGGCTTCCTGCGCGAAGAGCTTGGCTGGAAGGGCCTTATCATGACCGACTGGGTCATCGCACTGATCTCCAACGCCAAGGGCAGCAAGTACCGCGGCGGCTGGGCCGCTCCGTCGGTCAAGGCCGGCAACGATGTCTTCATGCCGGGCTCCAAGGGCGACTACAAGCAGACGCTCGACGCTCTCGAGGGCAAGAACCCCGACTGCGAGCTGACCCGCGACGAAGTCAAGTACTGCGCCGCCCGCGTCGTCGAAACCGCCTGGAAGCTCTGCGGAAAATAAGGCAGCGCCGCAAGCGCGAGCCGCAAATGCAAACCGCGAGCTGCAACGCAAGCCGCAAACCTCGAGGCGCGAGACGCAACAATAAAAAACAGACCGGCCCTTTTGAGAAAACTCAAAAGGGCCGGTTTTATTTTTCGAGATTGTTTATTCCAGAGTTTTTCAGATTTTTTCAGAGTTTTATGGAGAAGGCTGTTATCCGTTTTTTACAGCGGCTGAGTCTGTTCGCTGGTAAGGTCGCGGTGATACTCTTTGTTGCGCTGCTCCGTGTTGGCGAGGAACTGGGCGATTTTGTAGCCATCGTCCTGCCCCGCATGGTAGAGATGCTTCACGCTGTCGACATTTTTGAGGGCGGCTTTGGTGCTTAGCGCCACGCTGGGCGAAAGCAGGAGGAGCTTTCCCTGCTCTTCAAGTTCGAAGCAGTGCGTAAGCTGCTCATTGTAGCGGTCGGCACAGCTTCGCAGCGTTTCTGCAGCCAGCGCTTCCGCGCGGGCAAGATGCTTGGCAGCGGGTTCGTCTTCTTTGGGGTCGAGCTTTTCCTCGCGGGGATGTCCCAGAATCACAACCACCTTGTCACACCCGGCATCGAACGCATGCTGATACGGAATCGGGTCGGCGAGCGTTCCGTCATACCAAAGCTGACCGCGGAAGGGGTATGGTTTATTGACCGCGGGCGGGCAGGCGGAGCAGATCATGATCTCGTAGTGATCCTGCGACATGTCTTTTTCCGTGAAATAGCATGCCTCTCCGGTTGCCGCGTTCGTCGCCACGACATGGAAAGGAACACCGGAGGCCGCAAAAGCCTCATAGTCAAGCGGATATTCGCCGTCATGGTTGGTCAGCGTTTTATAGATATAGTCGAGATTGAGGCGATTGCCGCTTTTCAG
>ONYR01000191.1 GCA_900322165.1 uncultured Eubacteriales bacterium | reverse complement strand
CTGCGTCGGAGCTGCGATCGATGCGATCCGCGGCTGGAAAGAGGGCGACAAGCCGCTTTTCATCTTCCTGCCGACCTTCTATCCGCATGCGCCGTACAGCATTACCAAGCATTTTACCGACATGTACGATCCGGAGAAAATGCCGGACGTGCTGCCGCCGGATCTGGAGAAGAAGCCTCAGCTGCAGGCGCTGATCCGTCACTACCGCGAGATGGGCGACACGGATCCGATGGTCTACAAGAAGGTTTACGCGACCTATCTGGCGATGGTTTCTTACACGGACATGCTGCTTGGCCGCGTGCTCGACGCGCTCGATGAGACCGGGCTTGCGAAGGATACGACGGTCATCGCCTCCTCCGACCATGGTGACTGGGCGGGTGACTGGGGCCTGATCGAGAAGTGGCCGTCCGGCATGGATGATGATCTGACGAAGGTTCCGCTCATCATGCGCCGTCCGGGATGCCCGGCGGGTCACCGTGTGAAGGAGCTGACCCAGACTTTCGACGTCTTCCCGACGATCTGCGACTGGGAGAATATCCCGATCGAGCATGATCAGTTTGGCGTTTCGCTTGCGGAGCAGGTGGCCGGTGCGGCCGGTGATCCGGAGCGCGTTGTCTACTGCGAGGGCGGATACGATGAGCGCGAGCCGCATTGCTTCGAGGGTACGCCGAAATTCAGCTTCTTCATGGTGCCGCGTTCGATCTACTATCCGAAGATGATCCAGCAGCAGGAGGCGCCGAAGTCGGTCTGCCGCACGGTCATGATGCGCACGCCGAAGTACAAGCTGAACGTCCGCACCGATGGTGACAACGAGCTCTACGATATGGTGAACGATCCGACCGAGCTCAACAACATTTACGATGATCCCGAGATGAAGGAAACGGTCGCCGAGCTGAAGAGCCAGATGCTGACGTGGCTCATCGGCACTTCCGACACCGTTCCGCGCGAAGATCATATTTGATATTCTGTTAGTCGCGAAGGGGCGAAAACCTTCGAAGAAGCAAAAACATTTGAAGGGGCAAAATCATGGAATTCACAGAAGTCATCAAAAATCGTTATTCCTGCAAAAAGTACAGTGACCGACCGGTCGAGCCGGAAAAGCTTCAGGCGATCCTTGAGGCCGGCCGCGTCGCGCCGACCGCGAAGAACAACCAGGAGCAGCACGTTTACGTTGTCCAGAGCCCGGAAGCGCTCGCGAAGATCGATGCCTTGACCCCGTGCCGCTACGGTGCGCCGATGATGCTCGTTGTCGCGTACGACAAGGACAATCAGTACGTTTATCCCGGTGAAAAGCACTTTGGCGGCGTCGAGGACGCGACCATCGTTGCGACCCACATGATCCTTGCGGCCTACAATGAAGGCGTCGACAGCTGCTGGCTGAACCGCTTCGACCCGGACGAGCTCGCAAAAGCGCTCGGCCTGCCCGAGAACGAAGCGATCGTCATGCTCATGGACCTCGGCTATGCCGCGGAGGGAGCAGGCCCGCTGCCGAACCACAGCCGCCGCAAAGAGCTGAGCGAGACGGTGAGTTATCTGTAAGAGGCATTTTATGAGCGTATTTCCGAAAAATTTCCTGTGGGGCGGGGCCTGCGCGGCGAACCAGTTTGAGGGCGCGTGGGACGTTGACGGCAAGGGCGCGAGCGTGCCGGACATGTGCACGAACGGCTCGCACACCGAGTCGAAGTGGATCACGAACCACATTCACGAGGATCGATTCTACCCGAGCCACGAGGCGATCGATTTCTACCATCACTACGAGGAAGACGTCGCGCTGTTTGCGGAGATGGGCTTCAAGGTCTTCCGCACGAGCATCAACTGGACGCGCATTTTCCCGACCGGTATGGAGGACGTGCCGAACGAGAAGGGCCTGGCCTTTTATGATCGGGTGTTCGACTGCTGCCGCAAGTACGGGATCGAGCCACTTGTCACGATCAGCCATTACGAGCTGCCGTACGCGCTCGTGGAAAAGTACAATGGCTGGGCTTCGCGCGAGTTGATCGATCTGTATTTCCACTACGCAACGACGCTGTTCGAGCGCTACAAGGGAAAGGTCAAGTACTGGATCACGTTCAACGAGATCAACTCGAGCATCATGGACATGGGCGCGATCCTTTCGGTCGGTACCGTGCAGGGTTACGAAGGTCCGGTCATGGCTTTCAAAGCTCCGGAGGCGGTTCGCCTGCAGGCGCTGCACCACCAGCTTGTTGCGAGCGCGAAGACCGTCAAGTATGCTCATGAGCATTACCCGAACTTCATCATGGCGAGCATGAACATCTTTGCTCCGTTCTATCCGCTGACGCCGGATCCGGAGGATATGCTTGCTGCGCAGGAGCGGACGAACATGTTCTGCTGGCTGTGCGGTGACGTGCAGGTGAAGGGTGCCTATCCGTACTTTGCGAAGCATTATTTCAAGCGTCACAACATTGACATTAAGATGGAAGCGGGCGACGAGGCGCTCCTGAAGGAGGGCACGGTCGACCTTTACACGTTCAGCTATTACATGAGCAACTGTATCACGACTCACAAGGATGAGTCGTCGGTGATGGGCAACCTGACCGGCGGGTTTAAGAATCCGTACCTTAAGGCGAGCGATTGGGGCTGGCAGGTCGACCCGAAGGGGCTGCGGTGGTCGCTTCATTCGATCTACGACCGCTACGGGATCCCGATGATGGTCGTTGAGAACGGTCTCGGTGCGCGTGATGAGCGTGGGGCGGACGGGCGGATCCATGATCCCTACCGGATCGATTATCTGCGCGATCATATCCGCGAGATGGGCAAGGCGATCGAGGAGGGGGTCGATTTGATCGGCTACACTCCGTGGGGCTGCATTGACCTTGTGTCGGCTTCGACCGGCGAGATGGCGAAGCGCTACGGCATGATCTTTGTCAACAAATTTGACGACGGTACCGGCGATCTTTCGCGCGAGCGCAAGGATTCGTTCTACTGGTACCAGAAGGTGATTCGGACCAACGGGGAGGATCTGGCATGAGACGCTCAGACCGCGAGATTACGGATCTTTTTGAAATTCAGCAGATCTTAGACAAGACGAAAACCCTGCATCTGGGCCTGTTCGATGAAGGTTACCCGTACATTGTCCCGCTGCATTACGGGTACGAGCTGAAAGATGGTTCATTAACATTCTACATGCACGGAGCGCGCGAGGGTCACAAGCTCGACCTCATCCGCTCGAACCCGAACGTCTGCGTCGAGCTCGACTGCGACATCGAGCTTATCTCCGGTGGCGAGGTTCCGTGCAATTACGGATCGACCTATTCCTCGGTCATCGCCCGCGGAAAGGCTGAGCTTGTCACCGACGAAGCGGAGAAGATCCACGGCCTGAACCTCCTGATGAAGCACCAGACCGGCCACACCTTCGAATTCGACAGCCGCATGGCCGCCTCCGTCGCAGTCATCAAAGTCACCGCTGACAGCTACACGGCCAAGGCAAGGAAGAAGTGAGGGGTAGCTTAATAAAAAATGAACCGCAAACACCGACTGCGATCTGGTGTTTGCGGTTTTTTTGTTGAAGCGGGGAGTTTACCAAGATTTTAGTGGGAAAGTTTAAAATGGCAGGGCAAAATACCGATACAGACTGGGTAATTTGTATTTGCATCGGTATTCTTCGTGCCAAGAGCAAAGAATAATACCGATACAGACTGGGTATTGTGTGTTTGCATCGGTGTCTTTCGTGCCGAGAGCAAAGAAAAATACCGATACAGACTGGGTAATATGTATTTGCATCGGTATTCTTCGTGCCAATGGCAGGGCAAAATACCGATACAGACTGGGTAATATGTATTTGCATCGGTATTCTTCGTGCCAACGGCAGGGCAAAATACCGATACAGACTGGGTAATATGTATTTGCATCGGTATTCTGCGTGCCAAGAGCAAAGAAAAATACCGATACAAACTGGGTAATTTGTGTTTGCATCGGTGTTCTTCGTGCCAAGAGCAAGGAAAAATACCGATACAGACTGGGTAATTTGTATTTGCATCGGTATTCTTCGTGCCAATTAACACCTCGACTTTGCGGTATTTTTTTGATTTCTGAATATTTTGTGAACAAAACTGTTGACAAGAAGCGGCGGTTAGAGTAAACTAACCAACGAATCGAAGTTAGTTGAGACAAACCAAAGGCCATTTGTTGGATCATCCGATTATCTGATTATTCGAATTCCCGAATTCCCGAATTCCCGAATTCCCGAATTCCCGAATTCCAGATCATCCGATTATTGGATTACCCGAACACCAGCTCAGGTCTGTCCCGGCGAAGCTCGATATTGGAGGTATTAGCTATGATTTCTATTGCGTTGGCAAACCCCGGGGAAGAGGTTCTCATCAAGAGAATTACCGGAAAGGATGATGTGAAGCATCACCTGAACGAGCTCGGTCTGAATGAGGGTGAGCGAATCACCATTCTTCAGAACAACGGGGGTAACGTGATCCTGCAGGTCAAGAATGGCCGAATCGCGATTGACCGGCAGCTCGCCATGCGAATTCAAATGTAGCGGGAAAGGAGAAACATGAAATCTTTAAAAGATGTAGCGGTAGGTGAGGTTTGCAAAGTCGTCAAGCTTCACGGAGAAGGCCCGGTCAAGCGTCGCATCATGGACATGGGAATCACCAAAGGTGTGGAGATCCTGGTTCGCAAGGTCGCTCCGCTGGGAGACCCCATGGAACTCAATGTCCGCGGCTACGAGCTCTCGGTTCGCAAGAGCGATGCAGCGCTGATCGAAGTTGAATAATGCAGGGATAGAAGAGGAGAAAGTAAGATGAGCTTAAAAATTGCGCTGGCCGGCAACCCGAACAGTGGTAAGACGACCCTGTTTAACAGCCTCACCGGTTCCAACCAGTACGTCGGTAACTGGCCCGGTGTTACGGTAGAAAAGAAGGAAGGTAAGCTGAAGGGACACGAGGATGTCGTGATCCAGGACCTTCCCGGTATCTATTCGCTGTCTCCGTACACCCTTGAAGAAGTCGTTTCCCGTCAGTATCTTGTCAATGAGAAACCGGATGCGATCCTGAACATCGTAGACGGTACGAATATCGAGCGTAACCTTTACCTGACAACCCAGCTGCTGGAGCTTGGCATCCCGATGGTCGTGGCGGTCAACATGATGGACCTTGTCAACAAGAACGGCGACAAGATCGACATGAAGAAGCTTGAGAAAGAGCTTGGCTGCAAGGTCATGGAGATGAGCGCCCTGAAGTCCGACGGTGTTACCGCGGTCGCGGATGCGGTCGTTGAGGTCGCGAAGGCCGGAAATAAAGGCGAGCGTCCGCACGTGTTTGAAGGCAGCGTTGAACATGCCATCGCTCATATTGAAGAGTCGATCGAGACCCTGATTTCCGATCGCCGCAACCTTCGCTGGTACGCGATCAAGGTGTTCGAGCGTGATGAAAAGGTCGCGGAAAGCCTGAAAATGTCTCACGGCACGGCCGCCGAGATCGAGCAGCACATCGTTGACTGTGAGACCGAGATGGACGACGATGCAGAGTCCATCATCACCAACGCGCGTTATAACTATATTACCAAGATCTGCCAGAACGCGGTCAAGAAGGCGAGCGCTAAGCATTCGCTTTCCGCATCGGATAAGATCGACCGGATCGTCACGAACCGTATCCTCGGTCTTCCGATCTTCGCACTGGTCATGTTCCTGATCTACGCGATCGCGATGGGCAGCTGGAATATCTCCATCGGTACCATGGCGACCGATTTCGCGAACGATGTCATCTTCGGCGAGTGGGTTCCGGCCGGTGTGGATTGGCTGCTTGGCATCCTTCACGTTGCTGAGGACGGCTGGCTGTACGGCCTGATCCAGAATGGTATCGTAGCCGGTGTCGGCGCGGTTCTGGGCTTCGTGCCTCAGATGCTCGTGCTGTTCCTGCTGCTGGCGATCCTTGAGGATATCGGCTACATGGCTCGTGTCGCGTTCGTTATGGACCGTATCTTCCGTCAGTTCGGCCTTTCCGGTAAGTCCTTCATCCCGTGCCTTGTCGCAACGGGCTGCGGCGTTCCCGGTGTTATGGCTTCCCGTACGATCGAAAATGACCGTGACCGTAAGATGACCGTCATGACGACGACCTTCATGCCCTGCGGCGCGAAGCTCCCGATCATCGGCCTGATCGCGGGTGCGATCTTCGGCGGTTCTCCGCTCATCGCGGCTTCCGCATACTTCATCGGTATCGGTTCGGTTGTTCTTTCCGGTATCATTCTTAAGAAATTCAAGGCGTTTGCCGGTGAGCCCGCTCCGTTCGTTATGGAGCTTCCGGCCTACCATGTTCCGTCCGTCAAGAACGTTCTGCGTGCGACCTGGGAGCGTGGCTGGTCCTTTATCAAGCGTGCCGGTTCCGTCATTGTCATTTCCTCCATCATCATTTGGTTCCTGAGCTCCTTCGGTGTTGTCAACGGCCGCTTCGGCATGGTTGACAATCTCTTCGAGGATGAGACGGTCGTGACCGACGAATATGTCGCGAACCTCGCGGACCGCATGGACATTCCGGAAGAGGATGTCACCCCGATGGATGCCTCCCTGCTGGCTTCTGTTGGTAACGGTGTTTCCTTCGTCTTCAAGCCCTTGGGCTTCGGTTCCTGGAAACCCACGGTCGCAACGGTGACCGGTCTTGTCGCGAAGGAGGAGGTCGTCGGTACCTTCGGTGTCCTCTACAATTACGATGACAGCGAAGAAGATCTCGGCGAGAACGGTGAACAGATCTGGGATCGTGTTGCTGCTGACTACAGTGCCGCTTCCGCATTCGCGTTCATGCTCTTCAACCTGCTGTGTGCTCCGTGCTTCGCTGCAATCGGTGCGATCAAGCGTGAGATGAACAACCGCAAGTGGACCTGGGCTGCGATCGGCTACATGACGATCTGGGCTTACGCGCTCGCACTCATCGTTTACCAGCTTGGCGGAGTCTTCTCCGGTGAAGTCGCGTTCGGTGTTGGTACGGTCTGCGCGATTCTGGTGCTGGCAGCGATCATTTACCTGCTGGTTCGCAAGGGCTATGTTCCGGACGAGTCCAAGAAGAGCCTTACCTCTGT
>ONYR01000190.1 GCA_900322165.1 uncultured Eubacteriales bacterium | reverse complement strand
TTTTACCACAAAAGAAGGACCTTTGGCTTAAAAACCAATGGTCCTTCTTGCTTTTCCGTGAGGCTGCTTTTTTCACAGCCCCTTTTTGTTTTGTCATGATTGCGAATCGCATCAAACAGACTTAGCCAAGCGGTGTTAACGTGACGGAACTGCCGGCCGCGCCTTTGTTTTGCGTGACGATCTCTTCCATGGTGTGCCAGCCAAGCACCGCACATTTAACGCGGGACGGCATGTGAGCGATGTCCTGAAGAGACGAGGCTTCTTCAAGCTCATCCATTTCATTATCGCTGAGAGAAGAGGGATCCTTGATCATGCGCATGAACAGGTCGCACAGATGCAGGGCATCTTCCTTACTCCGGCCGATCACCAGATCAAGCATCATGTCCGCGGAAGCTTGAGAGATAGCGCAGCCGTCTCCGACGTAGCCGCCGTCTTTAATGATCCCGTCATCGCTGATCTTCAGCTGGAGGACAATGTCATCACCGCAGCTTGGGTTGATGCCTTCAAGCATATAGTTCGGATCGTTGATCGGCTTTTTATGAAACGGATGAAGATTGTGATCCGTGAGGATCTCGTTATAAAATGTGTTATTCGCCATAACCCATTACCTTTCTTACCGTCCTGAGGACTTCAACCAGTCGGTCGATTTCTTCAGTGGTATTATAGAACATCAGACTGGCTCTGGTCGAAGAGGGAACACCAAGAAACTGGTGCAAAGGCTGCGCGCAGTGATGACCGGCGCGGATCGCAATGCCCTCTCCGGAGAGAATTTCGGAAATATCATGAGGATGAACTCCATCGATTTTAAACGTGACAATTCCGTTATGTTCCTCCGGCTTTTGCGATCCGATCACCGTAAAATGGGGAAGTGCCATAATTTTTTCGGCCATATAGTGTGTCAGTGCAGCTTCCCTGTTCTCGATCGTCTCAAAGCCAAGCTCGTTGTAATAGCGGATGGCCTCAGCGAGCGCAATCGCTCCGCCGGCATTGACGGTACCGGCCTCAAACTTATGAGGAACCTCCGCATAGATCACGCGGTCGCGGGTAACATAATCGATCATTTCACCGCCGCTGAGAAAAGGAGGCATCTGCTCAAGAAGGGCTTTCTTTCCGTAAAGAACACCGATGCCCATCGGAGCGAGCATCTTATGACCGGAGAAAACGAGAAAATCGGTATCGAGATCCTGAACATTAACGGCCATATGAGGAACGCTCTGGGCACCGTCGGCTACGATCAGGGTTCCATTTTCGTGAGCGATTGCTGCATATGCTTTGATATCGTTGACACGGCCGAAGATGTTGGACATCTGCGTGATAGCAAGAATCTTCGTACGGGGAGTGAGGGCCTGTTTCAAGGACTCCGGACTGAAATATCCCTCCTGATCGCATTCCCAATACACGACCTTGGCACCAAGCCGTTTGGCGGCATCGCGCCAGGGAAGCATGTTGCTGTGATGTTCTGTGATGCCGACAAGGATCTCATCTCCCTCAGAAACCACACACTGCGTCAGTGAGTAAGCCAGCAGATTGAGGCTTTCGGAGGCGTTGCGCGTAAAGACGATCTCCGCAGCTTCCTTGGCGTGAATGAAATCAGCGACTGTCTGACGAGCCTCTTCATATGCCTCGGTAGCCTTGACGCTCAGCTCATACAGCCCACGGAACGGACTGGCGTTCTGGTTCTCATAGAAGTTGACGGCAGCCCTCACGCTGGAGGCAAGACGCTGTGAGGTCGCGGAACTGTCAAGGTAAACGAGTTCCGGATGGGCAGCAAAGAATGGGAAATCCTGCCTGATCTTTTGAATGTCAAAATCGTTCATGGAACTTAGTTCCTTTCGAGATAATCTTCCATTTCCTTTCGGAATTCATCATCGGGAATCAATGCGGCGACTGCAGAAAGTCTGGCCTTGGCCATCATTTCGTAGATAACCGGGATCGGGAGACCTCGAGACTGCAGATAGAAGAGAAGTGAATCATCAAGCTTGCCGATCGAAGCACCATGGGCACCTTCGACATCTTCTTCGCTGCAAAGTATCACCGGGAGCGTCTGGTTGACAACGGTATCATCGATGAGAAGCACATTCTCGCGCTCTGCACTGCGGGCACCGGCAGAACCGCGCAGGAAATCGATCGTACCGCGGAAAACTTTTTTCGCATGATCTCGAAGCACACCGTCTGCGCGGATCTGGCAGGTCGTCATTTTTCCTGACTGAGGGATGTAATAGTTGAAATCAAGCACATGATCTGCCGCTGCGACATATCCGGTAGAGAGCTCCGCATGCGCATTCTTTCCGGCAAGTTCAACACGGTAACCGAGATCATTCTCCTTACCGGCAGTGACAAGCGTGATCAGATCCAGACGTCCGTTTTCTTCCACCTTGCCGGCAATGTCTGTCATCAGGTGGAACGAATCGCCAATGCGGTGAACCTGCACCAGAGTCAGGTGCGCGTTCTTCTCAATGAGAACCTTTGTCTGAACCAAGGCTTCACCAGGGTTCGCTGCGCTCTGATAATCCATGACACACACCATGGAGCATCCCTCGGGAACGGTCAATCCGACACGGGAAACCTCAAGCCGGTGTCCTTTGAACCGGTAGAAAAGCCGTACCAGTGAATTCTCCTGAGAACTGAAGCAAAGAGGAGAGGTCACGTTTTCGGATACAAGCGCGTCTGCTTCAGCGCCTGCGCCTCCGATAAGTTCAGAAAGAGCATCGGCATAGACACCGGAAAGATCGTCTGATGAGGTAAAGACGGAGGGGGTGATTTCGATACTGTCTGTGCTGACTTTGACCTTTCGGTGGTTCATTTTCAGCCAATACCAGGTCTTGGCGGGTACCGGATTGACGGTCAGGATTCTTTTGTTTTCCATGATGCCTCCTTATCCGATACTGCCGACCATTTCGAGCCGGATGAGATTGTTCATTTCCACTGCATATTCCAGCGGAAGCTCTTTGGATACATTGTTGGCAAAGCCGCTGACAATCAAGGCTCTCGCGTTTTCCTCCGAGAGGCCGCGGGACATCAGATAGAAGACCGCATCATCACTGATACGGCCGATCTTGGCTTCGTGACCGACATCTGCGTCCGCGCAGCGCACATCGATCGCAGGAATCGTATCGGATCGGGACTCATCATCGAGCATCAGCGATTCGCAGTTCGCCGCGGATTTTGCGCCAAAAGCTTTCGGCCCGATCACGACCGAACTGCGGTAGGTAGAGATGCCGCCGCTCTTGGAGATCGACTTGGCATTGATGACCGAAGACGTATCCGCACCGTTGTGAATGACCTTCATACCGGTATCAAGGTTTTGAGACGCTCCGGCAAAGGTAATTCCGGTGTATTCCATGTGGGAGTGATCTCCCTGTAGGATCGTCATCGGATACAGGTAGGAAACGTGCGAACCGAAAGAGCCGGAGACCCATTCCATCTTTGAACCCTCACCGACGAGCGCACGTTTGGTGTTGAGGTTGTACATGTTTTTTGACCAGTTTTCGATGGTGGAGTAGCGGAGTCTTGCTTTTTTTCCGACAAACAGTTCTACGCATCCGGCGTGCAGATTTGCGACATTGTATTTCGGAGCTGAGCACCCCTCAATGAAATGAAGATCGGCCTCGTCATCGACAATGATGAGCGTATGTTCGAACTGTCCGGCACCGGGGGCATTCAGACGGAAATACGACTGAAGCGGGATCTCGACGGTCACTTTCGGCGGAACATAGACAAAGGATCCGCCAGACCAGACAGCACCGTGAAGGGCGGCGAATTTGTGATCGGTCGGGGGAACAAGCTTCATGAAATGCTCATGGATCATCTCTGCATATGGACCGTGAAGTGCACTTTCCAGATCCGTATAGACAACGCCCATCGCAGCGACTTCCTCGCGGACGTTATGGTAGACAAGCTCAGAGTCGTACTGCGCACCGACTCCTGCCAGCGATTCGCGCTCAGCCTGAGGAATACCCAGACGCTCAAATGTGTTTTTGATATCTTCCGGGACATCGGCCCATTTGGCACTCATTCCGGTTTTTGGACGAACATAGGTGACGATCTCGTCCATGTTCAGTCCTTCGATCGAAGGACCCCAGTCCGGAACTTCCAGACGGTTATAGATCTCCAGTGACTTCAAACGGAATTCCCGCATCCAGTCGGGATCATTCTTTTCTTTGGAAAGCTGGAGGACGATATCGGGAGTCAGCCCTTCCTGAAACTTGTAGAAATGGGCATCGTCTTCGATATCCTTAAAGTCATATAAACTGCGGTTGATATCTTCAACCTGTGTTTTTTCTTTCATGCCAGATCCTTTTTAATTCAAATATTTCTCAAATCCGTTCTCATTGATATCATCGATCAGGGAAGCGTCGCCGGTCGTTATGAGCTTGCCATCCACAAGAACATGGGTATAATTCACCTTCAGGGCTTCAAGAATTCTGGTTGAGTGCGTGATAATGAGAAGCGCACGATCCTGCTGCTTCATGTAGGTCTGAACTCCCTCCGACACGGTGCGGACCGCATCGACATCAAGACCTGAGTCGGTTTCATCCAAAATGGCCATCAGCGGGTTCAGCGTCAGAAGCTGCAGGATCTCAGACTTTTTCTTTTCGCCGCCGGAGAAGCCAACGTTCAGATCACGGTCCAGATAGGATTTGTCCATCTGAAGCGAGTCGATGTTGTTTTCAAGCTGCTTGCGGAAACGGAAGAGACGGACACGCTCACCGGAGAGTTCTTCCTGTGCGTTGCGGATAAAGTTCGAGAGGGAAATACCGGGAACTTCGATCGGGTTTTGAAACGAAAGAAAGAGACCGGCTTTAGCTCGTTTGTCCGTGGATTCATCGGTAATGTCGGCTCCGTTGAAAACGATCGAGCCTTTGGTGATCTTGTAAGCAGGGTTGCCCATGATCGCATGACCGAGGGTAGATTTGCCGGCGCCGTTCGGCCCCATCAAGACATGGACCTCACCGGGATGAATATCAAGGTCGATCCCATGCAGAATCTCGATATCACCGACATTGACATGCAGGTTTCGAACCTGAAGAAGAGCTTGAGACATAATAACCTCCAAAATGTGAAATAGAAACAGGTCGTTTTAACGTTTTTTCCGTACGCTGAACCCGAAGGTTCCAAGTGATTTGCCAAGCGCGTGATAGGTGCCGTGAGAGTAGGCAATAAGGCCGGCTTTGTCAAGCCGAAGTTTGCCTTGTTGATCAAGCAGTTTCTCATCGACATGAACACAGAGTACTTTAGCGAGGAACATATCGTGGGATCCGAGCGGGATCATCTGGGTCACGCGGCACTCAATATTGACAGGACTCTCCAGAACCAGAGGGCAGGAAACCTGATCCGCCTTCGCGGGGGTCAGCTTGCAGCGCTGAAACTTGTCAACGTCCTTGCCTGAGAGGACACCGGCTTTGTCCGTCTGCGAAACGATGGCTTCGGTTGTCAGGTTGATGACAAATTCGCCGGAACGCTCGATGATGTCGTGGGAGAAGCGGGAGGGACGCACGGAGATAAATACCATTGCCGGGTCAGAGCAGACTGTACCGCACCAAGCCACCGTGATGAGATTCGAATGCGAGGTGTCTCCATCGCCGTTATAGTCGCCACAGCTTACCAGAACTGCAGGGAGCGGATAGAGCATGTTGCCGCTGCGCCAGGTCTGTTTGCCGTTGCCCTCAGTTGAAGAAATGGAATGATCCATGGATAGGACCTCCGTTCATGTTTGGTGATTTATATATTTATTCAGTAGGTTATTATATCCTATTTTCTCTGCTGAATCCATATCTAATTCGACAAGAATTATTTCTCAAATAATGAATATGTGTTCTTTTTGTAACGAAATCATTAAAATAAAGTTGAAAATCGAAAAACGCTTAACTATAATAATATTTTAGAACAAAAGGGGTTTATATACTTTTGTACAATCACAAGTGAATCAAGTGTATAAATCGGAAAGAATAAGAGGACAGTGAACATGAAAAAACCGATCTGCCTGGTTCTGGCTATCATGATGGCACTGAACTGCATGGTGTTTTCGGCCTCGGCAGCTTCCGGAGAGAAAAGTCAAACACGGCGAAATATTGCGATCGTGTTCGACAATTCCGGTTCCATGTACGAATACAATAACCTGGCCTGGTGCCGGGCGATCTATTCGATGGAAGTGTTCGCCTCCATGATGAATGAAGGCGATACAATGACTGTCTATCCGATGCATCAAGTCGAGATCGACGGAAAGCGGTTTGACAGCTCGAATCCTGTCATTATCCATGGTCCGTCGGAGGCCGAGACCGTTCGAAAGATGTATACGCCTGAGGCGGAAGGAACACCGATCGAGACGATCGATGCTGCCTTTAACGGGATGCGAGGGAAAGACGGTGAATGCTGGCTGATCGTCTTGACTGACGGTGCCTCCTTCCACGAGAATGATCGCGACCTGGGAGGGCAGACATCGGCTAAGCTGACCGAGAGACTCAGCGAGTACAACAAGAGCATCAATATCCTGTATCTTGGTATCGGTGCCTCAGCCGCGATGCCTTCCATGAACGGCGGTCAGTATAAATACTACGCGGATAAGGCGAGTGACAGTGATCAGGTCCTGACCAAGCTGACCAACATGTGCAATATGATCTTCGGACGTGATACGATGTCGGTCTCGAACAACGAGGTCAACATCGACGTATCCATGAAAAAGATGATCTTGTTTGTGCAGGGTAGAGATGTCTCCAACGTTTCGGTAACGGACGTCAACGGCAATGAGATCGGTCAAAAGTCCGACGTACATACGATGAAGTACTCGGAGCTTGGGGCAGGCGGTGACAATCATGGCAATGCCGTAGATGAAAACCTGCAGGGTATGATCGTCACCTATTCGGACTGCCGCGCGGGATCGTACCGCCTGAGCTGTTCCGGTGATGTTTCCAGTGCCGTTGCCTATTATGAGCCGGACGTGGACCTTGTCGTGCAGCTTGTCGATGAGGGCGGAAACGTGATCGGCGGGGATGAGGTTGCCTACGCCGGCAATTATACGCTGCGTTACGGTCTGAAAGATAACCAGACCGGTCAGCTTGTTGAATCGGATCTTCTTGGCAGCACGCATTACGAGATCGAGTATACGATCAACGGTGAAACGTATACTGCTTCCTCGGACAGAAAGCAGGACAGCCTGACGGTATCGCTGGAAGCGGGAGACGTGCTTGATGCGACGATCTCTGCGGAGTATCTGAGCGGATACCGGATCACAAAGTCCGGACCTGATTTCGGGTGGCCGGACGGAGGCTTCCAGATCGAAGTGCGCAGTATCGATCCGAACCTCTTCACGCTGACATTGACCGGCGGTCAGGCAGATTATCCTCTTTCCGAGATGGAAGACCTGGGTCATTATCATCTGAGTGCCAGCTATGCGGGAGTTCCGCTGACAGGTGAACTGCTCGAGCGGACGGAGCCCAGACTCGAGGTAGTTGGCGGCAATATCGGTGTTACGGCAAGCCGCAGCGCCGACGGAAGCGGCTTTGATATTCAGCTTCTTTTTAATCAGGATCCTCTTCATACCGATACCGGAGAGTTCATTCTCCGCTACGGTGTTTCCTATACGAATGAGGACGGAGCTTCCGGTCTCAGCCCGGCTTTGGAACAGCCCTTCACGGTTACGAATGACGGTTACGGTCTGTCGATGAAGATGTCTGCCGAACAGACCTATTACGAGATCGCCAAGATCGAAGAAGGGGAGCCGATCCTGGTACAGCTTGCCAAGGATGGCGAAGCCTTGAGCGATGAAGAACTCGAAGCGGTCACACTGGAGATCGATACCGAAGGGATCCCCTATGAGGTTGAGATCAACCGGGGCATGTCCGGGTTCAAGATCTTCCTGAAACGCGGTGACAAGATCGAAACCGGCAAACATAAGATCTACTGTAAAGCGACTACGGTCGACTCCGTCGGACTGAATATCGGAGCGGAGGATGATCTTCAGATCGACGTTCAGAAGTATCCGAGCTGGGTCAGATGGGCGATCACAGGAGGCATTCTGCTTCTTCTCCTGCTGCTGGTTCTCTTGATCCTGAATCAGAAAGTGCTGCCGAAGAAGGTGCTTCGTGCCGGTGATTCCGACTTCAATATCGGAGGCAAGACGATCGAAGACAACGCAAAGATCGCGTACAGCAAGTCTTCAAAATCGCTCGATATCACCGCACCGTCTGTGCCGACTTACCCGTATGTCAGCTGTTCGGTTAAGATGAAAGTCGCCGCGGTAAGCCCGAGACGGATTCCTTCCGGCAAGCGCCAGATGGAAGTGACGGAGGTCAGAGCGACCAATGACATTACTTCCGTAGAGGTCGGTGCATCGATCTACGAGCTGGATCCGGCTACCGGACGGTTCGTGAAGGAAGGCAATTCTCCGACCATCATCAGCAACAACTCAGTCATCGCGGTGAACGGAACCGCTCAGACACCGAACGGACGTAAAAAGACGGCGATCCTGTCTCAGCAGCTTCGCTTCAAATAATCAGCTACGTGATCAATTCAAGGAGGCAATACAATGGCAATCAACGAAAAGCTCAAGGAGAACTACGTTCCCCGCACCTTGTTTGTAGGTCTTGGCGGAACCGGTTCCAGTGTCGTGCAGATGCTCGCGGCGAAATGCCGTGGAAGCGAGACGGACAACGTCAGCTTCGTCGTGCTCGACACGAATGTCAACGATCTGGAAAAGGTGTCCAGCGGTCAGAAGCTGTATGCGATCCAGACATCCAACACCCAGTCGGTCGGTGACTACCTGAATTATGATGCCGACGCGCTGAAAAACTGGTTCCCGAAAAACCCGGTTCTGTATGATAAGACGGTTTCGGAAGGTGCGGGTCAGGTTCGTGCGATCTCCCGTCTTGCGTTCAACTCGACCATCAAAACCGGACGCATCAGCAAACTCTATGAAGCGATCGACGAGCTGTTCCGTAAGGATGGAAAAGAGCTGAAGCAGGCGCTGCGTGTCGTTTTGGTCGCGACGGCTGCCGGCGGTACCGGTTCCGGTATCGTGCTTCCGATCTCCATGTTCATCCGCAACTATATCAACGAGAAATACCCGAACACGGCTGTTATCGTGCGCGGTCTTCTGATGCTGCCT
The DNA here is from genome assembly GCA_900322165.1 of uncultured Eubacteriales bacterium. GTDB lineage: Bacteria > Bacillota > Clostridia > Lachnospirales > Bianqueaceae > RUG760. The sequence continues at coordinate 6,733 of ONYR01000190.1, read as the reverse complement.
GAGATTCTTGACTCCGTTATTAAGACGGAAGTGGAGAAGGACAGCCTTCGCCGCAACGCTTACGCGACGATCAAAGAGATCAACGCGTTCATGATGAAGGGATCGGGCTTCTTCGACATCGAGCCGGAGCTGCAGCGTTACCGCAATCTGCATGTTGACTTCTCCATGCCCACGACGGATGAGCTGAAGTCCCTCGACCTTCTGCCGTTCGATTTCTGCTTCCTGTTTGATGGACAGAACGCGGAAGACAATACCTTAACCAGCAAGAAACAGTACATGGAGCAGGCGGCTCAGGCTCTGTACGAGCAGAACATCGGCCCGATGCAGGAAGGCGCTTTCTCCATCGAAGACAATATCATCAAGGAAATCAGCAACAAGGGCAACTACGGCCGCAACCGTTTCGGCGGTATCGGTGCCGGACTGCTTCGTTATCCGTATGCGCAGATCGTTGATTACGTTGCTTATCAGTGGGCGATCGATCGGATCGGCGGCACCGGAGAAGCGGCAAGCTGGACCAAGTATGACCGTGCCTTTGAGATCAAGCAGAAGGATGCCAAGAAGAAGGGCCTGTCTTCGAGCGAGATGCCGAGAATCCGTGAAGTTTATGTTGACACGATCGATGCCGGCACTGACAACTTCTCCAAGGATCTTCGCAACATGTATCTGTCGGAAGCCGACGAGCAGGTCGATGACTTCATGCGTGCGCTCGATGCGGAGATGGCAAACTGCATGACCGAAAACGCGAACATCCGCGGCACGATGAGCAGTGCAAGTGCACTTCGCAATCCGATCACCTACGGTAAGGATGACGGCACCCGCGGCAACGCGATCGCAAACCTTGGCAAGATCCGTGCGTTCGAAATGATGACGCGCAACAATATCAACAAGGTAGCCAAGAACAAGGCAGAAGCGATCTTCCAGAGCGATACCAAGACCGTGAACGCGGCAAGAGAAGGCCACGAATACACGCTGGAATACCTGTTCACCAACAAGATCAACGGTGTCGTTCATCCGAACGCCATGCGTTACTATCTGTATATGCTCGAGGGCAAGTTCGAAGAGAAGATCGAAGAGCTTGACGCGAGAGTCCATAAGTACGAGAAGAGTCTGGCCGATTTCTCTCAGAATGCCGATCGTCCTGACCTCTTTGACGCCGGCTACACCAAGAAGAGCAAAGAGAGCAACTTCGACAGCCTCGCAGCTGCCGAGAAGGATCCGAGCCTGGCAGAAAACGCAGCCGGTTACGATAAGATCTACGAGAAGTTCAACGAACTCTTCCCGCGCTACTACAAGCTCGTTGAGGACTTCGGCAAGGCTTCCGCTCAGCTGCAGGCTTACCGTTTTGCCCTTCCGTTCGTTCAGGAGCTGAACGCTGCCTTCGAAGATTTCTATGCCGGCTTTGCCGAGAAGGTCCAGATGCTGACAAGAAAGCAGGACGACCTTGTCACCGAGCTGAAGTTCAAGAAGGGTGATTCCGTTCTGAATATCTGCGCAAGCGAAGGTATCCTGAAGGAGCTGGCTCGTTCCGCTACCAACAAAGAGAACGGCATGCTGCTTCCGTCCGATTTGAACGCACAAATCTACGACGCAATCAAGGCAAACGTCATCTTCGACCGTGAGACCGCAAACGATGACGTTGTCGATGACAAGCGCATCAACATCTTCGATGATATCCTTTCCGGCTACTTCCAGAAAGCCGTTGACGAGGAGTGCAAGGATACCCTTGACCTCAATATCATTCAGGCGATCGCGATGGAGTACCGTCTGAAAGAGCGTATCAAGATCCGTGATGAACAGGCTTCTTCCGGTAAGAAGGCAAAGATCTTTGAGAAAGCGGACCAGAAGGACATCGACCGTTACATCAAGAAGACTCTGGCAACCGGCATGCGTCTTGGCGCGCCCGGCATCCAGCGTATCCGCAACGTTGAGCCTCGCGAGATCAACCTCTGCGCGTACAATCGCTCGCTGCTGGATATGCGCAACTATGATCTGAGCACGCTCGTTCCCTCCGGCACCAACGTCACGCCGACCGATACGATCTCTCGCTACGAGATGCATTTCTTCAATGCGATCTACAACCTGACCCCGGACAAGCTGCAGAAGTTTGCGTGCCCTGAGTCCTGCGAGACCGGAGACAAGGCGGCCGGACTGTACCACAATGCGTACCAGACCTATACCGCCAACATCGGTCCTGACAGCACCAAGAGCATGACCATCTCCACGCATATCGATAAGCGCTGGGATTCCATCTCCTTCATGCCGGAGCTTGACCTCAACTTCCAGGCTCGTGAGATGCGTCATACCCATGAGATGCTCATCTACGGACTGGTCCACGGCGCGATCCAGTATCGCAGCCTGGCACCGGCCGCAAGCGACAAGCGCATCTTTAAGTATGAGACCTCCGATGAGCGCATGACCAACCTTATCGTTTCCAACGGCACGCCTTGCGATGAGTTCTATGAAGTCCTTGACTCCCTGTATATCGATCATTCCGTTGTCAACGATATCCAGAAGATCCATGACGCAAAGACCCAGAAGGATCGTCTGAAGAATTCCAACTACGTCGATACCATCTTCGCGAAGGATCTGGAGAACTTCTGCATCGAGAGTGTTCACACCGGCCCGACGAGTTTGCTTGAGATCCCGCTGGCTTACCATAACAGCCTGCCGAACTCTCTGCGTTACACCGGTGAGATCGCCTCGATCGTTGATGCGGTCATCGATGTGCTGCACACCGAGCTGACGACCTGGGAGCGCGGCGATGATGTTCCTTACCGTATGTGCAATCTGCTGAGAGATCAGTTCAATCTGCTGATGGACAACTACGAGAAGTATGAGGAGCTTCGCTGCAATACCCCGGCAAATGAGAATGTCGTCCTTGACGTGATCTATCGCAAGATCAAGAAGGTCTATGAGGAGATCGACTCAGAGAAAGACGTCGAAGCACTGAAGGCAAGACTGAAATAATCCATCACCGGGGTCTCCTTCCTGCGTAACGCGTGGGAAGGAGGCTCCGGGAGGAGATCCTAAATAGCGCCGCGAGGGCGGTGCGGAAAGGAGGATGGATATGTTTACAGTTGTCATTGCCGAACAGAGACATCTCGACAGCATCAAGGAATACGACCTGTTTTTGAAACCGTTTCTCAGAGAGAACACGGCTGTGTTTTGCGCGTGGCATCCGGAAGAAGATACCCTTAGTACGAGTGTCCCGGACCTGAGAGCGGCACTGAAACGCGGAGACAAGTGGAGAGCGATCGTGGTTACGGACAACCGCGGAACCGCGCTGAAAAATCCGTTTGATCTTGTTCAGCATGAAGACCCGGAATGGGATCCGGATCTTTCCGATGAAGAGAACCGTGAAAAACGTCTGAAGGCACGTTTTGAGAGCTATGAAAAAGCATCCAAGCTGCCTCTTGCCCGTTTGATGGCTTATCTGTGTGACAGACCTCTGATCACAAGCGGAAAGAACATGCTGATGCAAGAGGATCCGGATTTCCGTGATTATGTTCTCTGCGAAGAGAAAAAACAGGAGCTCCAAGCGGAGATCATTCAGGGCGAAGCCCAGGATTTCATAAAGCCGTCGGAAGTCATCTGTCTTGCAAGAAGAACAACAGAAGATGTGGAGTACGATATCCGCACCTCATGGGATGCGCATCATGATCTGCAGTATTCTCGGTTTGCGGAATATAATCTGTATTATCCGAAGATGCGTTATCTGGTGTTCGATATTCTGCCGGAGACGCATCGGAATTACCGTTTTGACAATGTGCGTTTCCTTTATGCGCTGTTGCTTCTTGCGTGCAACGATGTTCCGAATGATACACTTCAGCCGTCTCGCGTCTATGTGCTGAACTGCGAGAATGATACCGCCAAGCTGTCTGAACTTTTGCAGCGGTACGATGACCGTCTGCTAGCCACTCAGAAAATGCTGGAGGAGAATATTCGGATCCTGAAGCATCAGGATCCCGAAAAGCTTTCCGATAAGGAGGTGCAGAGCATCTTCTGTACCCAGACAAGCATTCCGATGCGGCCTGAAAAGAGTTTCGATGAGACGGAGCTGTATGTGGATCTAAAGGAATACGGCTGTTTCTCAGACCATCCGAGAGACGAAAAGATCTTATGGCATGATGATCTTGCGCGCAGCAAGAGAACGCTTGCCTGGTATTTAAAACAACCGGCTAAATCGCTGAGAGCAGCGGTGGCCGACGTACATGTACAGAGTGAAGACCCGAGCGGCCGGGACAAGGTCCATCTTTTGGATGAGCTGCAGGTCGGAGATTTCCGGGAATATCTCGAGATTCAGGAAGAAGCCTCCATTGCCTCAAGACCTGAGAACATGGCTGATCCGACTCGCTTCCAGGAGCGTGTGGATAAAGCAGCCAAGCAGGTCGAGGAGTACATGGAGACTCGTATGACTCAGAAAACCGGCTGGATCGCCTTGTCGATCGTTTTGGTGAGCTTCATTCTTGGCTTGGTTCCGAGTCTTTTGACCGGAGAACCGAGTGCGCTGATGCTGATCGCGATGGGAGCTTCGATCGGTGTGATCATTTTGATCGCGCTGGTGTGCTTCCTGATTCAGCGTGCAAAAATGCGTAAGAAGATCCGCACCTTTAACGATGCGATCCGAGGCATCAGCACGACGGTGCGTTCCAACATGGAGCGGTATTCGGAGTATCTTGGACACGTGTGCAGTCTGATGAAGGGAAATGTGATCGACAATTCCCTGAAGGAAGACTGTGATGACGTCGAGAGCAAGTGCAAGATCTTCAATAAGCACGTAGTCGATATCAAGGATCTGAGAGCGGAATGGGGACTGACCTTCAGTCAGTTCCTCGAGCCGGATCAGGAGCGGAATGTCGAAGCACAGCCGTTCGGTTTTGATTATCGTAACCCTGTTACGTACCGCTATCCGATCACCAGCGGTGATGTCCACACCAGACAGGTGGAGTTCCTTCAGCCTGATAACTATGTGGAACTGCCGGTGAACTATATTAAACGCGTCACGATCAGAAGGGAAGAACTGTATGACTGATTTGATCCTTATTCTTAAAAGGCTCGCAGCTCTGGTTCCTTTTGTCGTGCTGGCGCTGCTGGCCATGAAGGCCAATCTGAAAAAAGAATACCGGAGCCGTCAGTTTGCCATGCCGGTCCTGGCACTTGTCTACTGTATCGTGGCAGTGCTTCTGATCGACAAGGTATACAACTGGGCGCTGTCGCTTCTGGAATCGATCCTGTCCTTCCTTTCCAATCTGATTCCGTTTATCCGCGGAATCGTCGCGGGATGGCACTTGAGTCACTGGGCCTTCTTTATGGCCAATACGCTGTTTATGGCGGCGTACCTGGTGTTCAAGCGCGCCATGATCTCGATTCTGAAAGGAATCTTCAAGACCGGAAACGGATTCTACGAAACCGTTGTCCATCCGTTCTATGAGTACGATGCGGATGATGACACCTGGTTCGTCCGTAATGAGATCAGCGAGCTTCGGCGTTTCTTTAAGGCCATGTACATCGGAACCCTGATCCTTGTCAGTCTGATGATGCTTGTCATTACGTACCTGTATGCCAAATCAGAGACGACTTCGATCTTCTATCCGGGTTTCGGGGTCATTCTTGTCGGAGAACTGTATTTCTTCCTTGATGGCCTGACCAAGAAAGAATATCACCATCTGGTTTCGGTGGAGGAGGACGAATCCTTCAAACGGCTCAACTATTCGCTGATGCGAGAGGTGCTGCGCAAGCTGTTCCCGGATAAACTCAACACGGAGTCGACGGAAGCCTGTGAGACCTCGCCGGATGAGCCGATGGAGCGGATCCTCGAGAAGATCTCTGAAAATGAAGACCCTGTTATCTCGGTCTACGGCCGGTACATGACAAGTCTTTACGAAAACAGATTCGGAATCGACCGCAATTATCTCTATTCCGGAATCGATCTTTTGAAGGGGCGCAGTGTCCTGTTCAACAATCCGTTTTACCGTGATTTCATTCCGTACATTTTCTATCCGATGAACCGATCCCTTCTGCGCAGCAAGAAGGTTCTGATCATTCTCGGACGAAACGGCATTGAAGATGACGTTAAAGCGTGGGTGCAGGAAGGCCTTGTCGCCGTGAACAGTACTCCGGATCTGTGGAGTATCGGAGTGCTGGGGGACAATCCAGAGAAGATGCCGGACGTTGGCATCATCACCCGGTCCGATGTCCATGATCTCAAGCTCCATGAGTCCTGCAATGATTTCTTTAAGGAATGTGAGTTTGCAGTCATTCTGGAGCCTTCCAAGCTGCTTTCCACGGCGCAGATCGGTCTGAACAGTATCGCCAAGCGCCTGAGAAAGACGTACGGAGTGGACGTGACCTGGTGTGCGATCGACAAAAACTGTGACGGCCTTGTGGATGCGCTGTCCCATGCGTTGGTGGCAGACATTCACGAAGTCAGTGCGACCGAAAAGCATACCGGTGTTTCTTCGTATATGTTCTGGGATGCGGACCGCGATGCCATGCAGCATCGTCTGCTCCCGAACATTTCCCGTTACCTCGGTTTCGGTACCGAATTGTCCTTCGCTGCGCTGAAGAAACAGATCGAGAAGACCTACTGGTTCGGCGGAGAAAACTTCCCGGTTACCGATATGCACTGGATCGCCAAGCAGTATTACCATGACCTGCTTTCCTATGCAGAGCTGCCGACTACCCAGAAAGCGATGGATGAGCGCTTTGTCGCTTCTCCGAATCTCTGGAGTGC
>ONYR01000196.1 GCA_900322165.1 uncultured Eubacteriales bacterium | reverse complement strand
GCGGGCATGACCGAAGCGTCCGAGAAGGACACCAAGAAAATAATAAGACGCACGCATTTTGCGGATCCCCTCGGAATCCGCACAGTTGTTGGTGAGATTCCTGCTGTCGATCCGCAGCGTGTGTTCATCGATATATTCTACTTCTACGTTCATATCACGCATGATCTGAACGAAATTCTTGATATCGGCAATGTTCGGGACATTCTCCAGCACGACAATGTCGTTAGCCAGAAGTGCAGCCGGAAGGATGGCAACCGCTGCATTTTTCGAGCCGCTGACCGTGACTTCGCCGTGAAGCGGAACCTGTCCGTTAATAACCAGTTTGTCCATGACTTGCTACCTCGTTTTTATCTCTATATACAGGTGATTATAACATACTTTCCGTATATTTCAAGTCCCCGCTGGTGGCGGCGGGATCAGCCGGTGTATCTAAGATGGTAGTATCTCCCCGATCCGAGCACGATCGTCAGGTTCGGATAAGCGATCGCCGTGTCGCGGGTGTACGAGATGATTTCGTACCCGTCGAGCATCTCCTCCACACTGTCCGACTCGACCTGAAGGCGCTTCATGTCCGCACTGACCTGCGGCAGCATCTGGTACAGCAGTTCATCGATCGGCTTCGATTCGATCTTCGTCTCATCCGAATCCACGTCCCAGTACTGGATCTCCGCAAGCCTCACGCCGCCCGGCACGAGAGTTACGCTCACGCGGTTGAAATACATGAGCTCGCCCTCCTGCAGCTGGCAGAAGTTCATTGTCAGGACCTGTCCGACGCCGGAGGAGCTCATCATCATGATGTCCTCCCCGAGCCACTTCTCGGCAAAGCGCCTGCCCGCGGCCATCAGCATCTCCCGCTCCGCTTCGGTCAGCTCCCCGTCGCTGCCGGAGCTTTCGACGTTTTCTTCATAGGCACTGTCGCGGTAGTTGATATTGTGCGCGCCCCAGTCCGCCATCAAAACGGCCGTGCCGCTGCGGTACTGGATCTTGTTTCCGTAAATGTAGGTGCGGCTGTACTCCGCATCGCCGAGGAACCGAACGACCATGCCGTCCAGATCCGCCGCTCTAAGAGCGATCGCTTCGCGCCTCTTGACGATCTGCGGGATCTCCGTGTGGATCTCCACCTGTTCCGCTTCGTAGAGCGCGACCACGCGATCGACCGCTTCCTGCGTCACAAGCCGTGTCCGGCGCAGCTCCACCAGATACAGCACCAGCAGGGTCAGATTTAAGCCGATGAGCAAGATCAGAATCAGTGTCTGAATCAGTTTCCCTTTCATATCCTGCACTCCCTCACCCGCTTACTCCAGCACCCGCCTGGACGTGCCGTCTTCTGCGGCGGCTTCCCAGGAAAGCTTGATCCGGTTTCCCGAATAGTAATACACCAGCTCCGGCTGCTTCATGAGAACATGCCCCTCCTCTGCAAACGCGTTGGCCATGGCAAGCCAGCCGGTCTGCATCGTAAACGGCTTTTCCTGATTGCAGCGGGCCGCAATGATGTAGCGCTCGCAGCGATGCACCTTGCTTCCTCGCACATTGATCACGACCGGATGCTCCATCCCCCAGTGACTCATCACATAGTCACTGATGGATACTTTCAGCCCGTCGAGAATGTAATCAAAGTAGAAAACATAATCTTCGCCTACGATCTCGTAGCCCGCGTAGATCACGCCGATCTCGGAGGAAGGCGTTGCGGCAAGGTCCTTTTTCAGAAAGGCCAGTGCCTGCGCATAGGCCTCGCTGAGCGTGACCGGCTGTTTTTCCGGTTCTGTCAGCGTCTCAACATAGAGCATATGACCGTCCTGATTGAGCTTCAGGCTGATCTTTTCATTCGTATAAAAGTAGCTGTCCCCGCTCTCGGTGCGGCTGACCGTGTCCGGGTAGGCAAAGAACGTCATGGCATAGCGGTCCATCACTTCCTGATTGACGCCCTCGTCCGTGCGAAAGATCTCCGTTACGTCCGCCGTCAGGTATTTTTCTCTGACCTGCGTATCCTGTCCGAAGGTGACCGAATTAAATGTTCCCGGGAAGGCCAGATTTAATTCATAATAACGGTTTTCAAGTGTCTTTCTGGCTTCAGGCACGATGTCTTCCAACGACTCATGCAGGGCGAGGTTTTCTTCAAGCGCACGCTCGCCGCCCTTCCATGTATAAACGGTTTCGGTTTTCGGATCATAGAGACAGACCGTGATCTCGTCTCCGGTTTTCAGTGCCGGGGCGATCCAGATCTCACGAAACGTCATCTCCGGGAGATGCCCCTCAGCGAGGTCAAGCTCGATCTCAAGGCTGCTTTGATCGATCCACGCCTCGTAGGACAGGGCACAGCTGATCTGCTGCGTCGGAAGGTCCTTGCTTCTCCCTACCGTCCATTCGTTTCCCTGAAGAACACGCCCCATCAGCGCGATGGTCTCCTCCAGCAGGGTCTCGTACGATTCGTCGATCTCTTCGATTTTTGAAAAAACCGGGCTGCCCGTTGTCCCGCCAAGGGTAACGTAAAGACCGTCCGGTTTCAGCATACTGCTCCGGACGGACGAGGTTGTCTCGTGTTGTACGTCCTCGCCCTGTACGAACGTCGAATTGCCGAAAAGCAGAAAAACCTGGACGATCGCTGCGCCGATCAATACCAGCGCTACTAAAAGAAAGAGTCCTTTATGCTTTCTTTTTTCCATCCCGGTTTTCCTCCTTTCCTTATTTTTTCAGCCTGCCGGCCTGAGTCAGCATGATTTATTGACTGTTTTCTTCCAGAAACTCAAAAATATTCAGATAATAACCGCGCAGCTCATCGGCCAGATCGGCCGGGTACCGCTCGTAAATGACCGTTGTCAGCACGTTCTCCACCGAGAGCTGGACGTATTGCTCGCCCATGACCGGCAGCGGGATCGTGACTTGGTAAATCCCGCTTGCCCCAACGGTAAAGCGGGTATGGTACAGGGTCGCACGGCTGCGTCCGTTCGGATAGTTGTAGACCGTTACATCGATCGAGCTTCCGGGCTCTTCCTGCCCGGTCAGGATCGCACGCGAGTCCACGGTGCGGATCTTCTCCGGCTCTTCCTCAGCCAGCGTGCGCTCTCCCGTGCTCAGAAGGCAAAAGAGAACCAGCACGGACGCGAGGAGGAGCGCTTTGCCTGCTCGGATGAAATTGACTGTTTTCATTCGTCCGCCTCCTCCGGTGCTTCCGGGAAAGCCAGGAAGAACGTGGAGCCTTCTCCCAGCTCACTCTCGACCCAGATCCGTCCGCCGAACAGCTCGGTCGTCTGTTTCGCGATCGCCAGACCAAGACCGGTTCCGCCCATCGAGCGGGAACGCGCCTTGTCGACGCGGTAGAAACGGTCGAAAATGTGTTTCGCGTCTTCCTCGGAGATACCGATTCCGTTGTCGCGAACCTCGACAATGATCTCACCGTCTTTGCGGTAGACCCCGCCGAAGATGTTCGCGCCTTCGGGGCTGTACTTGATCGCGTTGGTCAGCAGGTTCCGAATGACCTGCTCGATGCGGCGCGCATCGCCGAGAATGACATACTCATCCTGCGGCCACGGGAACTCACCGCTCTCGTCAATGTCCACCGCCATCTCCTCGCTCCAGGCGATCCGCTGGTGCTTTTTCTGTGCATCCCACTGCATCTCCATCAGGTCCTGACGGAGAAGGTTGCCGATATCAAACGGTTTGCGCACGGTCTCGAGCTGGTGGGAGTCCATCTTTGACAGCTCCAGCAGGTCGGTGATGAGCGCGGTCATGCGGTCGGATTCGTGCGAAACGACGCCCAAAAAGCGCCGCGTCAGCTCCGGGTCTTCGAGCTCCGAATCCAGCAAGGTCTCAACGTAGCTCTTGATCGTCGTGATCGGGGTGCGCAGCTCGTGCGACACGTTCGCCACGAACTCCTTCTGCATCTGCTCCATGGCCTGCAGTTCCTGGATCGAGGTTGTCAGCTCGCGGGCCATGTCATCAAAGTTGACCTCAAGGATATCGATCTCGTCCGCGCCGCCGATCGAAGCGCCGAGGGACGGATCCTCCGGCTTGGCCGGCTTTTTATCCTCCTCCACCGTCGTGACGATGCTGCTCGCCTGCAGCTCCTGCGTCTTTCGGGTCAGGCGCTGGATCGGTTTGGAGATCGAAACAGCCAGCAGATAACCGAGGAAACCAGCGATTACGATGCCGACACCGGTGATCGCCAGAATGACAACGGTCGTCTGGCGGATGTTCTCGAGCACGCTCTCGAGCGACTGCCGGATGAACAGAATGTAGGTCTGCTTGTTCTGCGGCAGGGTGAAGCGAAGGGCGTAATCGGCCACGGTCTCGCCGCTCGTTGAGAGGGTGTGGACGTAGTTGTCCGTCATGGTTTCGCCGTTCCTTGCCATCATGATGGCACGCGAAGAAAGATCCGCCTGCGTCAGGGGATCCCGCCTTGTGTAAAGCAGCTGTCCGTTTTCATCGAGCAAAAAGATCATCGACTCGCGGCCTGTCAGTGATTCGCTGTTGACACTTTCAATCATCAGCGACGTCAGGATATCGCCGAACACCGCTTCCGCCCCCTTCCCTTCGGGAAGATCCTGTACCTCAAGGACGTCAACGATGCGGTCGGCCATGTATTCGCTGCGCTGATAGACCTCTTTGTACGAGCCGGAGCGCAAATTGTACAAAATTAAAACACCCTGGCCAGTCATAACGGTTACGACCAGTAACATGTACAAGATCGCCAATTTCCATTTAATACTGCCCATGGGTGTTTCCTCTCATCTATCCTGCCAAAAGTTCCGAAAACAGCCTTTCAGCCTTGCTTAAATTTTATCCGTGAAATAGTAGCCGACGCCGCGCTTGGTAAGGATGTAGACCGGCTGGCTTGAATCCCGCTCGATCTTCTCGCGAAGACGCCGGATCGTCACGTCCACCGTACGCTCCTCGCCGATCGCCTCGTAGCCCCAGACCTTCTGCAGGATCTCATCTCTGGAGAAGATCTGTCCGCGCTTGCTCATCAGGAGCTTGAGGATCTCGGTTTCACGCTGCGTGAGGTCGATCGTCTCATCGCCTCGCTGCGCGATAAACCGGTTGACATCCACGCGGAAATCTCCGGCTGTATAGTTTCCGTCCGCGGCCGTGCTTTTCTGCGTCAGCGCGCTGTAGCGGCGCAGTCCGGTCCGGACTCTCGCCATCAGCTCGCGCATGCTGAACGGCTTGGTGACATATTCATCCGCGCCCATCTCAAGTCCGAGAACCGTATCGATCTCCTCGGCTCTGGCCGTCACCATGATGATCGGGACATTGCTTGTCTCGCGGATCTTGCGGCAGACCTCGTACCCGTCCATTCCCGGCATCATGACATCGAGAATGACAAGGTCCGGCTCTTCCTTTTGGAACGCTTCCATCGCGGCATAACCGTCGGAGGCTGTGATCGGACGGAAGCCTTCCTTTTCCAGATTGTATTTGATGATGTCGACGATGCTCGCCTCATCATCCACGACCAAGATTTTCTCGTACATAACTGTCTCCGTCCTTTGATTCTTTTGATTCTTTTAACGTAATGCGATCGAAATGCAGGAGGATGCCGCAACACTCTCGCCCGGTTCCAGGTAGTCAAAGCCGGCCTCCGCGCCAAGGCTCTCTGCCAGGTTCGGAGCGTTGATGCGCCAATCCTGCGGCTCGATGCAGATCATGTCACCGCTGCATCCCTTGTTCCAGATCATCCAGTGACGGTAGAACGGATCCACCGTGTACGTGATGACCGCATCCTTGCGCTCAAGGATCGCGCCATGGAACGGTTTCCCGTCCGTCTCGATCGTCTGAACCGTATAGTGATCATCCATATCCCAGGCAACCGGGCTCTGTCCTTCTTCGCGGAACGCACGCTCGCCCTCATTCAGATCACGCACGACACCGGTCGGGAGCATGCGCTCATTGACCTCGATGCGTTTTCCGATCGATACGCGGATCTTCGTGTCCGGATCGACCGCAAACGCGGTGTGGAAGCCAAGGCCGAAAGGCAGCGCTTCCCTGCCGTTGTTGAT
>ONYR01000038.1 GCA_900322165.1 uncultured Eubacteriales bacterium | reverse complement strand
CGAAACATCCGAAAGTGACGCAGGCGAGCCGTAAAGGCAAAGCCATGATTTCATTCAAAAGAGGAGACGTTCTCTTGAAACTATTTCACAAAAAAAGAATGAGTGTCCTGATCATCTGGACACTCATTTTTTCTTTCAGTACTGCTTGGTTTATTCAGCCGGCAGCGGCAGAGGAGCGGCGCAGCCACGCGTTTGTGGACAGCCTCGGGATCCGCAACGAGGCGGTAAACTTTTATTATTACGAACAGCTTCCGGCGGAAGACAAACAGGTATATGAGGCAATGTACCGTGTTGCATCGCGTCCGGGAACGACAGATTTTGTAGTGACGCTTCCGGTGGCGTGGGATGTCTCTGACAATGCGCAGTGGGCGAATCACTACTGGAAAGTCGAGTGGGCCATCTCCTACGATCACCCCGAACTCTGGTGGATCGATCCGGCCAACGGGACGTATCGTCTGTATGTAACCTACAGCACGGTCGCCAATGCGGATGGAACCCATGATATTTACATCCGTATGAATGAAGCCTATCCCAATGCCGAAAAAGACATCGCCGCCTTCAATCAGGCTGCCGAGTCGCTGCTTGCCAAAGTCGACAAAAGCGCAGGGGAAGAGAGCATTGCCAGGCAGGTGCATGATCTTCTGCTGGAGACCGTCACCTACAACAACCGTGTCTTTGAGGATCAGTCGGGCGACCTGGCGCGTACCGCTTACAGCGCGCTCGTCTGTGATTCTCAGGGAACTCCCCACGCCTCCTTGTGCTCCGGTTATGCCAAGGCCTATCAGTACCTGCTGCAGCAGCTGGGCATGGAAACCGTCGTTGTCGAAGGCATGGCCAGTTCCATGGGCGGTGAGTACATCGGCCATGTCTGGAATGTCGTGAAGATCAACGGTTCCTGGCAGGAAGTCGATGTCACCTGGGATGACAGCCTGTCGGAATATGCGCAAAGTCTGTATCTCACGTTGTCCACAAGCGACAATCGATATACGCTGTTCTACGAAGCCGCACATGATGCAGATTTCATGGATAAAGTCAGTCACACCTTATTCATGCTGAAGACATCGGAGATCTCCTCCTTGAACAAGCAGATGCGGTACACGGCTTCCAACGGATACTATTGGGACTGGCAGCATTATTCGAACCGTTATCGTTTCAGCGAATCGGATCCGCAGTCGGTTGACGGTCTGCTGATGGCCATGGCGCCGATCGCCTGATCTGTGTTCAGCATTCCCGAATGATCGGGGCGATATACTCGAAGTCTTCTTTGGCGAAATGTTCGCGGTCGCCGGGGCGGGGCGCCTCGATGCCGATCGGGCCTTCAAAGCCGATCTCCTTGAGCTTGGCGACATAACGGCGGTGATTGACACAACCGTCGGCGAGGGACGTTGGCAGTAGGTCGCCCGCTTCCTTTCCGATTGGCTGATAGCTCTTGAAATGTGTATAGAAGAGCTTATTGCCTGCGATATCGATCGCTTCCTCAAGCGGCTCGGTATGTTTGTAGAAGAGGGCATTGCCATAGTCCAGATTGATGCCGAAGTTCCCGCGGTCGATCGCATCGACTAAATACCGGGCGCTCTTCGCCGTGTCATGCACATAAAACATGTGTGTTTCAAACGCAAAGTGAACGTGCGGATACAGATCGGCGATCTTTCGGCAGGTCTCGACCGTTCTCTCCCAAACGATATCATCCTTGACGGCGTAGCCGTGATCATCGCAATGATATAGGTCCGCGGGGATCCCGGGAGCAACGCTCTTGGCCGTCATCATATTGATGGTGGAGAGGAGATGAAGTCCATCCGCGATCTCCAGAAACTTCAGATAGCCTTCCAGGCTTTCTTCCGCTTTCTCCGTCACGGTATCGAGCTCCGGACCGCCGAAGAAGGTCAGCGGGAGATTGAATGCATCCTTCAGCTCAGCGATCGTCTCAAGATAAGCCTTCTGGTCGAGACCGTAGATATCTTTAAAACGTCTGAATTCGACTCCGTCGTAGCCGATCGACGTAGCAACCTTGAAAATACGCTCGAGCGTCTGGCCTTGTTCACAGTAGTTGATATGCATGATGATCGGGTTTTTCATGGCAGTACCTCCAGGAAGGTTTAGTTGATTTCAGTATACACCATTTCCCCAAAAACAACAGCCTTTCATTGACTTTTGTTTGGCTGTGTTTTAGAATCGATAGTTGATATTATCTCAAGAATAAAGAGGCATTCCGTGGCTAAGAAAAAAACATCCTTTCGTTTTTCCGACTTGAAAAAACCGCAGTACCGACCGCTGCTTCGGATTTTCGGCATTCTGCTGGCGATCGATCTCATCGCTTTGATCGTACTGATCGGCAGCAATCGAAAAAACCGCAGCGAAGAGCCTGATTACGAAACGTCCGTTTCCGAATCTTCTTCGGTGATCTTTGTCGACAAACCGAGCACCGCTCCGGCATCCAACTACACGCCGAAGACGGCAGGCACTACGGCGCTT
>ONYR01000313.1 GCA_900322165.1 uncultured Eubacteriales bacterium | reverse complement strand
GGTGCTGCTTTCCGGCAACCATGCCGAGATAAGAAAATGGCGTTTGACGAAGGCGATGGAGCTGACGATCGAGCGCAGGCCGGATCTGATCGATGAAGACAAAATGACTAAGGAAGAGCGAAAAATATACCTCGAACTTATGTCAAAAAAGAGTTTACAACAGGGGACGGATATGGTATAATACCAATTCGTGAACCATCATTACGGATATTCCGCTGGCATGACGCTTTAAAAAAGTATGTGTTATAGAGTATCTTAGATTAAAGGAGTAAGAAAGATGAACGCAGAAATCATTCGCGAAATCGAGAGTGAGCAGTTCAGAAACGACGTACCGGATTTCAAGGTCGGTGATACCGTTCGTGTATACGCCAAGATCAAGGAAGGTACCCGTGAGCGTGTCCAGATGTTTGAAGGCACAGTCGTCCGCCGCACCGGTGGCGGAATTTCCGAGAGCCTGACCGTTCGCCGTATGGCTTACGGTGTCGGCGTCGAGAAGACCTGGCCGATCAATTCTCCCAACCTTGACCACATCGAAGTAGTCCGCAAGGGTAAGGTTCGCCGTGCCCGCCTGAACTACCTGAGACAGCGTAAGGGTAAGGCCGCTCGTATTAAGGAGAAGATCTGATCTTCCCCGTGCCCGGACTTTGATTTCCGGGCGAATCCGATTCAGAGCAGAAAAAGGGACGATGAGTCCCTTTTTTTGACATCTGGACAAACAGAATGAGGAAAAGACATGGAGCAGCAAAACGCAAAGAAACACAGTGCCGCGGGTGAAGCTCCGGTGCATGGATCCTCGAGAGGCTTGTCCGGTCTGTACGAGTTCGATTTTGAGGATATCAATACCGATGATGCGTGGCAGCAGACCGAAGAGGATAAGGATATCGAAATCACCGACGTAAACGGAGATGTTGTTGAGCCGGAAGAAGAGACATACACCGATCCTTTTGATGCCGCCTTTGAAGAGAGCGATGAAAAAAGGCGTAAGCGCCTGCTTAGTTTCCGGCGTAAAAGCCGTAAGGGATGGAACGTCTCGGTCGGGTTTTTTACCTGGGTAAAGGATCTTGCGATCGCGCTCGCGATCGTCTGGGTCGTGCTGACCTTCCTGGCCGGATTCGAGACGGTCAAGGATACGGATATGGATCCGACGATCGCTGTCGGAGAACATCTTCTGGTCATCAAATTCAGCTACCGCTGGGTTAAGCCGGCAAGAGGCGAAGTGGTCTGCATTAAAGACCCTTCGGATAACAGCATTCATTTCAGCCGCATCGTCGGCCTGCCCGGAGATAAGATCGTCATCAACAGTGACGGCTACATCTACGTGAATGATGTGCTGCTTGAAACATCCTACTGCGAGGAAGGGAAAACGGCGTATATCCCCGGACAGCTCTCTTATCCGTACCGACTTCCCGACGGGCAGTACTTTGTGCTGTGTGACAATCCTTCGGCTTCCTGGGACAGCCGCTACCGCAGTGTCAGCGGAGTTGCCCTCGAGGAGATCGTCGGCAAGGTCTTCGGCTGCTACTGGCCGCAAGACGCATGGCGTCCGATTCACTGACGTGAAGCTGCTGCAGAGTGCTGCGGCAGCTTTTTTTAAAACAGGAGAGACAGATGGACATTCAATGGTATCCGGGCCATATGGCCAAAACCAAGCGGATGATGGAAGAAAACATCCGCCTGGTCGACGTGGTCGTTGAAGTGGTGGATGCGCGCATCCCCTACAGCAGCAAGAATCCGTATCTGGATCAGCTGTGGAGCCGGAGACCGCGTGTCATCGTGATGAATAAGATCGATCTGGCGGATCTTTCGATCGTGGACAGCTTTAAAAAGTGGTATGAGTCACAGGGCTACGCGGTCGTTTCCGCGGATTCGCTGAAGGGAAAAGGTATTCGTGAGATCGCCCTGAAGGCGCAGGAGATCGTTCAGGCGAAGCGCAAGACTCAGTCGCAGGCACTTAGGCAGGATCGCCCGATTCGCATGATGATCACGGGGATCCCGAACGTTGGAAAATCGACCGTGATCAACCAGATGGCGCACCGCTCGGATGCAGCAAAGACCGGCAATAAGCCCGGCGTAACCAAGGGCAAGCAGTGGATCCGCCTTGATAACGGGGTTCAGCTTCTTGATACACCCGGCATGCTCTGGCCGAAGTTTGAAGACCCGGAAATAGGATACAAGATCGCGTTTATCGGTTCGATCAGTGATACGATCCTCGATACCTACACGCTGGCGGTCCATCTGCTGGATGACCTGAAGGTGAGGTACGGCGAGCGGCTGATCGAGCGGTACAAACTGGAGGCGGAGGACTTGGAGCAGGGCGGCGATCATCTCATCGAAGCGATCGCCAGAAAGCGTGGCCATCTGAAAAGCGGTTCAGTCCCGGATGTGGAGCGGACCGCAGTGATGCTCGTGGATGAATTCCGCTCCGGCAAGCTTGGGCGCATCTGCCTGGAGACCATGGAGGTTGTCAGTGGCAAGACTCAAGATTGATCTAAACGAAAAGTTTGAAGCGATGTCCGTATATGAGAAAGAGGCCTTTGCTGAAGGGTTTCATCTCATCGCCGGCATCGATGAAGTCGGTCGCGGGCCGCTCGCCGGTCCGGTCGTGACGGCGGCTGTCATTCTGGATCCCAAGGTTCCGATCCTCGGACTGGATGATTCCAAGAAGCTGTCACCGAAAAAACGGGCTGCGCTGAAGTTGGAGATCGAAGAAAAAGCGATCGCGATCGGCATCGGGATCCTCGATGAGAAAACGATCGACCGCATCAATATTCTCGAAGCGACCAAGGAAGCGATGCGCATGGCCGTGTCCAAACTGGACCCGAAACCGGATCTGGTGCTGATCGACGCGGTGCATCTGGAAGGCCTTGACTGCCCGCAGAGAAGCATTATCAAAGGCGACGCGCAGTCGGTCTCGATCGCAGCCGCCAGTATCGTAGCGAAAGAAACCAGGGATGCGATGATGGTCGTGTACGATGAGCTGTATCCCGGATACGGCTTTGCCAAGCATAAGGGATACGGCACCAAAGAGCATATTGAAGCGATCAAGTCTCTCGGACCGTGCCCGATCCACCGCAGAACCTTTATTACCCACTTTGTTTCCTGAAAAGGATTCACCCCATGAGAGCAGACGAGAGAGGCGCCCTTGCCAATGAGAACGGGCGGAAGGCCGAAGAAGCGGCCGCTCGGTATCTGGAAAAGAAGGGTTATCAGAAGCTGAAGGACCGTTATCGCTGCCGTTTCGGAGAGATCGATCTCATCATGAAGGATGGGGATCAACTGGTGTTTGTGGAAGTCAAGTTCCGCAAAAACAGTGACTTCGGGACCCCGGCGGAGGCGGTCAGTCAAGCTAAACAGCGCAAGCTTCAGCTGGCGGCTCGCTCGTATCTGCGTGAAATCGGGACGGAGGATCTTGCCTGCCGTTTCGATCTGGTAGAGATCGTGCTTTACCAAGGAAAGATGTATGCAAAGCATACGAAAAATATGATCGGAGGAGAATGACGATGGATGAACTCGGCCTTGAGATGACAAGCAAGACACTGCGTGTTCACCGTGAAGGTGCAGTGTACTATACGACATTCCCCTCGTTTGAAGAGACGGGCCTGGTTCGTCATCTGTACTCCACCAGACGCGGCGGAGTCAGCATGGGCAATCTCGGCCCGATGAATCTGAGCTTTGCCCGTGGTGACAGTGTTGACGCGGTGACGGAGAATTTCCGGCGGATCTGCTTTGTTTCGGGAATCTTTCCCGGAGATATGGTCTTTTCCGATCAGGTTCATTCCGACCGCATCATGCTCGTTGACGGGCGTGACAGGGGCAAAGGATTGATCAAGCCGAAGGAGATGCAGGGGTTTGACGGACTGATCACCAACACGCCGGAGGTGTGCCTCGTGACCTTTCACGCGGACTGCTGCGCGCTCTTTTTCCTGGACCCGGATCACAAAGCGATCGGCCTTTCCCACGCAGGCTGGAAGGGAACCGTGCTTGAGATCGGACGAAAGACCGTTGAAAAAATGACCGAGTGCTTCGGTTCGGATCCGAGCCGGATCCTTGCGGGGATCAGTCCCTCGATCGGTCCTTGCTGCTTTGAAGTGCAGGACGACGTCAAGGACATGTTCGCGGTGCGCTTCCCGGAGTGGGAGGATGAGATCATCCGCGACGGAGAGCGGCCCGGAAAGTACTACGTGGACCTTTGGAAAACCAATCGGCTGATCCTTGAAAAGGCCGGTCTTCGAAGCGAAAACATTACCGTAACGGATCTCTGCACCAAGTGCGAGGCGGAGTATTTCCACTCTCACCGCCGAAGCGGCAACAACAGAGGTTCACAAGCTGCGTTTCTTGAGTTGATTTGAGGGATTCTATGAAACAGGTTATCCGCGAAGTCAGAGAGGGCAGTATCGGAGAAGAGCTCGGCC
>ONYR01000189.1 GCA_900322165.1 uncultured Eubacteriales bacterium | reverse complement strand
TTTTTATTCTTCGAGTGTTACGGTAAATGTTATTTTTCCATCCGCGCAATGAACCGCGACGCGGCCTTGGTGGAGTTCAACGATCTTTTTGACGACGGCGAGACCGACACCGTTACCTTCGGAATGATGGGACTCATCGCCCTGATAAAACTTGTTGAAAAGCTTGGCCTGTTTCTCCTCGGGGATCGGATCGCCGACGTTGGTGATGTGAATCTTTGTAACGGTTTTCCCGGACGTTTTGGTTTGTTCAATCTCGGCTTCCACCGCGCCGCCCTCGGGTGAATACTTGATCGCGTTATCGAGCAGGTTGATCCAGACTTGGCGCATCAGCTCCGCGTTGGCGTGAACAAAGAATTCTTCGGAGGGAAGAACCGGCTCCAGATTCTTGGAGCTCCATTTGTGCTCGAGCATCAGCATCGCGACCCGCAGCTGTTCCGAGAGGTTCACCTCTTCGATGTCGGTCAGAATGGTTTGGTTTTCGATTTTCGTTAGGTTCAGAACGTTCGTGGCCATCTGGGAGAGGCGCAGGGACTCTTCCTCAATAATCGTGAGATATTCTTCGCGCTCTTCTTCCGTCAGGTTTCCGCGCCGAAGAAGCCGGACGAATCCGGCGATCGAGACGATCGGGGTCTTGAATTCGTGAGAGAAATTGTTGATGAAATCGGAGCGGAGCATCTCGGTTTTCTCCAGCTCCTCCGCGAGCGTGTTGAAGCTTGCGATAAGGTCGCGAAAGACGGGAATGCGGCGGATCAGCCTTACCTTCGGGTTAAGCCGAACCGAATAATCGCCTTCAGCCAGCTGATCAAGCGCGTCGAGCACGCGATCGAGCGGGTTGAGCGAAAAGCGGCTGGAGGTGAAGGCGAGAATGCTACCGATCGCCGCGCTCAGACCGACCAGACTCAGCAGGAACGTCCCGGTATTCAGAGGCTTTTCACCCATCTGAAGCATTCCCTCATAGATGAGGTAAACGACGACAAGACCGACGATCAGGGATGTAATCAGAAGCACCAAAAACACCGCGCTCGAGAACATGAACGAAAGTGAGAGGCTCCGGCGAATTTTCCGTGCTCTGTTTTCTTTATTTTTCATGCTTCACCGCCCGGTACCCGAGCCCGCGGATGGACTCGATCTCAAATTCTTCCCAGCCCTCAAAGCGCTTGCGGAGACGACCGATGTGAACGGTTACGGTCTCCCAGCCGGTATCGCTTTCCGTTCCCCAGATCTCGTCCATAAGCTGAATACGGGTAAAAATCTTGCCGGGATAGGAGAGCAGTTTGTAGAGCAGCAGAAATTCCTTCTGCGGAAGCTGCTGGGTTTCACCGCTTTTGGTGACACTCAGGCTGTCATAATCGAGCGTGACGTCTCCGATCACGATCCGGTGCTCACTTGCGATCTTCGCGCGTCGAAGCAGGGCCTTGATCCGCAGAATCATCTCGGTTTCATCGATCGGTTTAGTGATGTAGTCATCGGTGCCGACAAGGAACCCTTTGTGCCGGTCGGCGGGCAGCTGCTTGGCGGAAACCATGAGAATCGGCAGCTCGTTTCCGGCTTCGCGCAGGACCTTGGTGAACTCATAGCCATCCATGTTAGGCATCATAATATCGAGCACAGCCAAATCAAAGACATCGCGCTCAAGCTGAGCGAGAGCTTCTTCTCCGTCCGCGGCGGTGCTGACGGTGTAGCCCTCCGCCTCAAGAACGGCGCGGATATATTTGCGGGTGTTTTTGTCGTCATCGACAACCAGAATGTGAAACATGAGAATCTCCGCTTCGGTGTAGGATTATAAATGGAATCGAATGTTTGTCTGTCTGACAGAGTCGTGTTTCAAGAATAGCACAGGCTTGCGGGAAAAGCAACGCGGAGGGAGACGAAGGGCCTCACGGATTGAGGGATAAGAAAGAAAAAGATATACATTGTTTACAATTCAGCGAGGGGGAGCGAATTGTTTTAAGTCCGGTTTTGGATTATAATGTGGAGTGCCTTATTATTTTCATAGATTACAGGAGGACGGATGATATGGACGGATGTCTGTTTTGTAAAATCGCCAATGGCGAGATTCCTTCCGCTACCGTATACGAAGATGAGACCTTCCGCGTGATTCTGGACATGAATCAGGCGATCAAGGGTCATATGCTGATTTTGCCGAAAGCGCATTATGCGAACCTGTACGAGCTTCCCGATGAGACAGCCGCCAAGGCGATGGTGCTGGCGAAGAAGCTGGCCCGCGCTAGTCAACAGGCCTTTCACACCGATGGCTGTAACCTGCTTCAGAACAACGGAGAAGCGGCCGGCCAGTCGATGATGCATTTCCATCTGCATGTGCTGCCGCGTCTGAAGGGGGACGATCCGTTCCCGCAGTGGCTTGAGAAAAGCGTAGGCGGCGAGGAGCTTGCCAAGACCGCGGAGGAGATCAAGGCGGCACTCTGACCAACATGGCACGGCTCGATTCATAATAATTATTGAGGAGAATCCAGATATGATGGATATGAGACAAAAGTTCGAGCAGGAATTCGGAACGAGCAGCAGCGGCGAAGTCACCGTTTACTACGCTCCCGGGCGAGTCAACCTGATCGGAGAACATATCGACTACAATGGCGGGCGAGTCTTTCCGTGCGCGCTGAGCTTCGGAACCTACGCGGCGATCCGCCTGCGTGACGATAAGCGTCTTCGCTTTGCGAGCTTGAATTTCCCGAACCGTTACGAGGCTAACCTCGACGACAACGTGTACAAAAAAGAACACGGCTGGTCGAACTATCCGAAAGGCGTGATTCGTGAGTTCCAGATGATCGGCGTGCCGGTTACGGGCATGGACGTTCTGATCTACGGTGAGATCCCGAACGGCTCGGGCCTTTCCTCGTCGGCTTCGATCGAGGTCGTCATGGCCAAGGCGCTGAACGACCTGTTCGACGTTGGACTCGACAAGGTGACCCTTGTCAAGATGTGCCAGCACTCTGAGAATACGTTCAACGGGGTCAACTGCGGTATCATGGACCAGTTTGCGGTCGGTCTCGGGCGCGATTCGAAGGCGATCCTTCTTGACTGTGCCACGCTTGATTATGAATATGTCCCGCTGGAGATGCAGGGCGTAAAGATCGTCATCGGCAATACCAAGAAAAAGCGCGGTCTGGCGGACAGTAAATACAATGAGCGCCGCGCGGAGTGCGAAGAGGCACTCGCGGATCTGCAGAAGGTAGTTCCGATCAAGGCACTCTGCGACCTGAGCCCGGCTCAGTTTGAAACCTACAAATCCGCGATCCGCAATCCGATTGCGAGAAACCGCGCAGAGCACGCAGTGTACGAGAACGCGCGTGTTGAGGAAGCGGTCAAGGTGCTTGAAAAGGGCGATCTGGCGGCTTTCGGCGAGCTGATGAATCAGTCGCACGATTCCCTGCGCGATCTGTACGAGGTGACGGGCAAAGAGCTTGACACCATGGTGGACGAGGCGCGGAAGATCCCGGGAACGCTTGGCGCGCGTATGACCGGCGCGGGCTTCGGCGGCTGCACCGTCGCTCTTGTGAAGGAAGAAGCCGTCGATGAATTTATTCAGACGGTCGGAAAGAATTATGAAGCGAAAACCGGACTGACACCGGAGTTTTACGTGGCGGAAGCCGGTCAGGGCATGCAGCGCATCGATGAGCCGATCGAGTTTCTTGTGGAAGAGCTGCTGACCTACGGGCTGGATCATCGCCTGATCGAGCCGGAGGATACCGTTTACGTCCGCAACCAGCTGTTGGATCTGCTGAAGCTTGACGCTCCGTATGAGAAAACCGATGGTGTGATGCCCTGTGAGATGGCTTACACGCAGTCCCGCAAGGAAGCGCCGGCTGACACGCCGTATCCGATCCTGAAGAAGATTCTGGATTACATGGTCGATCGGGGCATGATCGACGGAGAAGACGTGACGCACCGCGACCTGATGGACGCGAAGATCATGGGCCTTCTGACGCCGAGACCGTCTGAGGTTTCGGAAACCTTCAAGGCGCTTCAGGCGGAAGACCCCAAGAAAGCTTCCGAATATTTCTACCATCTCTCCCGCGCCAACCACTATGTGATGGCGGAGCGGATCGAGAAGAATCTGTACTGGAAATCTCCGAGCCGCTACGGCGACATGGAGATCACGATCAACCTTTCCAAGCCGGAGAAGGATCCGCGCGTGATCGCCAAGCTGCTGACCATGAAGAGCGCGGGCTATCCGAAGTGCCTGCTTTGCCCTGAAAACGTGGGCTATGCGGGCAGACTTGACCATCCGGCGAGGCAGAACCTCAGGCAGATCCCGATGCATCTGGAGGGCGAGGACTGGTATCTGCAGTACAGCCCGTACACCTACTATCAGGAGCACTGCATCCTGCTGAAACAGGATCATGTGCCGATGAAGATCGATCCGATGACCTTCCGCAGGCTGTTTAAGTTCATCGAGATCCTGCCGCACTACTTCATCGGATCCAACGCAGACCTGCCGATCGTCGGCGGTTCGATCCTGACCCATGAGCATTACCAGGGCGGCCATCACGTTTTCCCGATGGAGAAAGCGGCCGTTCGTGCACGCTATGTGGATCTTGAGCGCCCGGACCTGACGGTGTCCGTTATCAACTGGGCCATGTCCGCGATCCGCATCTCCGGCAAAAACAAGGATCATGTCATTGCCGCGGCCGCGAAGGTACTGGCGTTCTGGAGAGAGTACAGCGATCCGTCCGTCGGCATCTATGCTTACACGGGCGAGGTAAGACACAACACGATCACGCCGATCGCCCGCTTTAACAGCAAGGGTGAATATGAGCTCGATCTGGTGCTGCGCAACAACCTCGCAACGCAGGAGCATCCGCTCGGTGTCTTCCATCCGCACGAGGAGCTGCATCACATCAAGAAGGAGAACATCGGCCTCATTGAGGTGATGGGTCTGGCAGTGCTGCCGGGACGGCTTCAGAAGGAGCTTGGCCTCATCGGGCATCTGCTCGTTGGCGGAAGCGAGAGCGATTTCTCAAGCGCACAGCGCGAGAGCCTCGAGAAGCATGCGGAGTGGATCGCAGACATGAAAAAGCGCTACGGCGTTGTCGAGAGCCCGGAGAAAGCGGACGAGATCCTCAAGAAGGAAGTCGGCGACATCTTCACACGCGTACTCGAGGATGCCGGCGTGTTCAAACAGGATCCTGCAGGCATCGCCGCGTTCGATCGGTTTATGTTAAAACTTGGATTCACGCGATGACAAATTGACAAAGAAGTAAAGAGGAGAAAATTATATGAGAGGAATGCTGAGGAGAACGGCTGCGCTTTTGCTGGCGCTGGTTTTGGCGTGTGTGATGCTGAGCGGCTGTTCGAAGAACAAA
>ONYR01000195.1 GCA_900322165.1 uncultured Eubacteriales bacterium | reverse complement strand
TCCAAAACAGGAACAGGCTTCTTTTCTGTGCCCTCAATGATCCCGGGGAAGAAAGACAAAACGAAAAGCACGATCCCGGCAAGCAGCAATCCGCCCGCTATGATCCACGCGATCAAAATCCCTATCTCGCCTATGCCCCAGGCGTTATATGCTTCTGCTTTGATAAGAATCAGGGTCCACAGCGCAGCGTAAGCGCCCATAAATAGATACTGTGCAGCGTCAAAACGCAGTTGTCTTCCAAATAAGGATCGATAAACCTGACGTAACTGCTCCCCTGGCGCGTTCGGATAAGCCTCGATGACCTCACTTGCCAGCTGTCTCTGGCGGTATCCGCGATGATCTCTAATATAAAACAGGAGATAATAACCGACAGCAATCACTGTCAAGATGAGTCCAAAAAAAGGACTCATGGAATACACACTTATCAAAGAAAGAAAAACGATTAACCGGAGAAATGTCTGTTTAAACCGAAAATCAATAAACTGCATTTTTATTTTCTTACTCATTGAAAAGCCTCCCTGTATTGCCGATACATTAAAATAAATATTAGTTATTACAGTATAAAATGTCAAGTTTTGTGCATTCTTGTAAAATATGATTCGGTCGGTCGATTTCGTTTATTCGTTCTCTTCTTTCGGCTGGTAGATGTACTGAATGTATTCTACCTGCTCTCTTCCTTCGGAGACTTCTTTCATGAAATTGTAGACGCGGTCGCGGAGCTCCTTCTGCGCTTCGCGCGGGGTAAGGGTCTCGTCCGGGTACATCGGCTCGGAGAAGGTGACGGTCATGCCCGGGCGCTTCGACAGCGCGAACAGGCCTTTGCGTTTGCGGTAGGTCGTTACCATGGCAACGGCCGGGGCATTTAACTTAGTGGCATAGTGGAATGACGTGTCCGGGAACGGCCGGATCCCGGTATAATACGGCCAGATATGTGCTTCCGGGTAGACCGCGATGCAGGCTTTCTGGCGGCAGCGTGTTTTGATTGCTTTCAAAAAGTTACGCATAGCGTGGGTTCCGGTCGGAATCGGCAGCGCCCCGAGCATCATGACAATGTGCGAAAGTCCCGGGATCGACACTGCGTCCGGTCCCGCGATAATGTACGCACGCTTCGGGAACGCAGCCAGCGGCGGAATGTACGCATCAAGGACCTGGGTATGGTTACCATAAAGAAAATACCCCGTCCCCTTCAGCTTCCGCAGCGCCTTGCGGTTTTCAAACTTCACTCCAAGGCCGATCTTCGCCATGAGATACACGAGCGGAAATGCGATAATGTAATAGACGATGAACGAGCCAAGCTCCCACAGGATCGATTTTCGGACATAGCGAAACTCTTCTCCAACATGGTGTGTGTCGATGTTGGTGCCGGCATAATCATCATTTACCGGGTCAGAATAATAACGAACGCGTGCTGCTTCAGTTGACATTGAATTCGATGCTGCCTCTCCCCACTTCCTCATGCGGCCTGGCTGCCAAGCGGCTATGCGGGAGAGCTCCTTTTCCAATAATCTGGATAGGAATTATAGTTAGGGAAAGTAAACTGGTTATAAACTGGGTATTTAAAAAGCGAAGGCGTGACGCCTTCGCTTTTATTTTAGTCAAGTCACATGCCGGAGAAACACTTTACCAGAAAACCCAGATAAGAAGAACGACGATGATTACAAATATCACAAAGCCGACAATCAGATTCAGGTTAGCATCCTCTTTTTCGTCCCACTTCTCCGCTTTTCGTCTTTCACGGGCGGCCCGCTGACTCGGAGTTCCGTATAAAAGAAGGTCTAAAAGCACAACACTCGTAAGCCAATTCCGAGCGAAGCTTCTTTTGTTCTGATTAGGCTGGTTTTTCGAATCTTTCGAGCTTCCGCGCCCCATAACGCAGGTCTCCTTTCACTTTAGGTTGATTTTACTATAGCATATTCGCGGACAGGGGGCAAGGCTGCGCGGTTTTCGCGGGTAATTTTTTACGCGAGATGGGTGGGGTTCAGATGAAAGACTGTCTGGAAGTGTTTTGGTATGTCGGCATCGTCTTTGTTTTGGGTTGATTTCATATCAACAGTTTCAATTACTGTATTCTGGTATGAAACGAAACAGCCTTTTAATCGCCAGTTTCATATCAAACACTATTTATTTCAGTCTTTGATGTGAAGGATTCGTCTTGGCTACGTCTATGTCTCGATTGCTTTACGGATCAATTCCCAAAACGGAACACTGTGATATGAAGGAGTCTCCTTTGAAGACAAGTGACGTACGGATCAAAATCTTTAGAAAGACACTTTGATCTGAAACAGCTTCCTAGGCCTCCAACTCCTTACGGATACATTTTGCAAAATGCCTACATTTGGTCTGAAAGAGGGCTTGCCCAGAGGCCTGCAAAGCTAGAATAGGCAGAATACACTTAAGTTAGCAACGAAAAAGGCGAAGGGTGAGTACCTTCGCCTGTGGTTCAGAGTATTAAAAAGGCTTTGCTGCATTATGTAAAGATCTCGTATCGCTTCCTCAGATGGTTTAAAACATTGTAGTCAAGCACTCCTTCTCTTTGCAGCCGCCCGACAACGATTCCGGGATCGATCTCAATTTCTTTGGCAAAACGAAGGATGCTTTCTTCAGAGGTGTCTTTCTTCTCCAGAAAAACTTCCAGCTGATGACGCGGGATCAGCATATTTTCAGCCCATTCGTTGGCTTTTTTCTCATCCTCTTCGGTTGTTCCTCCTTCGATTGCAATGTGCCCTAGAACAATGTGAGCCAGTTCGTGAAACAGGCTAAACCAAAACACATCCGACTCTTTTCTTCGGGCAGTAAGTCCTATCACGACCTTTTTTCCATCTCGAAAAGTTGCACCCTGCAGAAAAGAACCACTTAAATGAGGCAAAAAGACAAGCGCAACTCCCACCTCTGCGAGGCATGCCTGCAGATTCGGAAACAGTTCTTCCTGTTTCTGACGAGTCATTTTACGGAGGTTCGGAAGCAGCTGTTTCAGGCCTTCAAAATCGAATGCCTTTGTCTCGATCATGCGCGCTTCAAGCTTTGCTTTCTGTGCCCACGCCAACAAGGCAAAATCACTTTTTTCAGTGATTGCAAGCCTTCTGCACGCAATGCTTTTAAGCTGCGCATTGTCCAACACGGAAAGCTTGACTACCTCAAAGTATTTCCGCAAGTTGACGACCTTTTCTTTGATGTCCCTTGTCGCCGGGACCCACTCATACTTAGCCATCTCGCTGTAAGGAAGGAGCCGCGCCAGAACTTCGTCATCTTCCATCTCATTTTCCGCTTTGGCTTTGATCAGCTTTTCTCTGTAGATTGCTTCAAGATTGTTCCAAAACTGCGCCGGCACGCCAAGCACCATTTCGAGCCTCACCGCCATTTCCGGTGTAAGCTGAACCTCGCCGTTGATGAGCTTGCTAACATGCTTCTCCGTCAAGTCCATCCTGACCGCAAACTCCTTCTGGCTCATCCCTCGCTCTTTCAGCTGTTCTTTGATTGTCGCTCCTGGTGGGGTCGCGATGTAGGTTTTGCTCTTAGCCATCTCCAAGCCTCTCCTCCTTGGAACGATTTACCTCTCAGGTAAATTGATTGTATCATCAATACATCAAAGAGTCAAGGATAAGTTTACCTTTAAGGTAAATTTAAAAGGGTAACCATCATTTCTAATGGTTACCCTTTGACTAGTTATTACTGTATGTATTCTCTCACGCCCACACGATCCACAGGTACAGGTATCCAACCAGAACTGCGGTGAGGGTGTAGGGAATGCCGATGCGCATGAAGTCTTTGAAGGAGACTTCGTAGCCTTCCTTGCGGAGCATGCCGACGGCGGCGATGTTCGCGGAGGCGCCGATCGGGGTGATGTTGCCGCCGAGGGTCGCGCCGGTGAGGAGGCCGAAGTACAGGAGGTACGGCTCGATGCCCATCGCAGCGGTGACCGCGGTCAGAACCGGCAGCATGGTCGCGACGTACGGAATATTGTCTACGAACGCCGAGATAACGACGGAGCCCCAGACAACGATCGTGTACAGAAGGAAGATATTGTTTCCGCCGACCTTAACGATCCCGTTCGCGAACTGGTCGATGATACCGACGTTCGTGAGGCCGCCGATGACAACGAAAAGGCCGGTCAGCAGGCCGAGCGTTTCAATGTCGAGGTCTTTCAGCGCACCGATCATACCGTCCGTCTTCTTCGTACGGACATGCTCGATCACGACCGTCACGACCGCGAGCACGCAGCAGATGATTCCGTTGATCGTAGCGGGCGTGTTCGGGATAAAGGACGCGATGATGAGCGCGACAACCATCAGCAGGAGCATGACGGTCGGAACGTAGTTCGAAACCGGGGTGCGCTCCGTGGAGTTGACCGGCTCTTTGTCCTTACGAAACAGCACCATCATGACAGGAACGGTCGCCAAAGCGCCAAGCTCAACCGCGAAGAAGATACCGGGCTTGCCAAGCATCCAGAAGAAGTTCATGAAGTTCATGTTCGCGTAGTCACCGAGCATGATCGAAGTCGTGTCTCCGACAAGGGTAGCCGCTCCCTGCAGGTTCGAGGAAACTGCGATCGAAAGGATCATGCCAACCGGGTTGATCTTCAGCTTTTTGCAGATCGCCAGACCGACCGGCGCAACCATCAGCACCGTCGCGACATTGTCGATGAACGCGGAGATCAGGCCGGAGAACAGGGACATATAAATCGTGACCCACATCACGTTTTTGGATGCGCCAAGCAGCATATCCGCGAGGCGGTTGGGCATACGCGATTCGATGAAATAGTAGACAATGATCATCGTGCCCGAGATCATCATCAGGACGTTCCAGTTGATCGTGGAAAGCAGGCTTCCGATCGGAAGGATGCCGCTGATAAGGAAGATCACGGCTACGCCAAGCGCGTAGAACGGACGCCATTTCGGAAGCGTGATCATGAGCACGTACATTAAAATGAAAAGGACTAAAGCAAGAATCTGCATGGGACTCTCCTCCGTTTTCCCCGCTGTTTCCGGGGTAGATTGCCATCGTTTTAGGATGCTGGATCAATGCGGCATGGGGCGCAGACAGAAAAAAAGACTTTTACCACGGCAAAAAAAGCTGTGGTAAAAGTCTCGCTGCTTACAACATATTCCGGGGATTTTGTCCCGTACTGACGAAATAAGTTACGCATTTGCACGCTCGCAAACGCGCCGGCTACTCCCTGATACCAAAGAAATTTTATACCATAATTTAGGCTCAGAGTCAAGCTAAAATTACCGCTCCGGCAGCTTCGTGCCATCACGGTCCGCCTTTTCACTTTTCCAGCTCAATCATACTCCTCAGGTTGTTCAGGCTCAGCGCGCAGGCAATGCGCGGATCTTCCATGCCCTCGAACTCGATCAGCATGTCCCCCGCGAAGTCGGAGTGGACGACCGTGTGGATCAGGTCGCGCATCGGGAGGTCGCCGTGGCCGACGATCGCGCCGCGCAGGTAGCGGAGGTGCTTGGTGGTGAGCCAGCTGCCGTTGCCGAGGACGCTCGGATCTGCGACGGTGTAGCCATCTTTGAACTTCGCGCCGATCGCGTAGGGGTCGCTTCGGATATAGAAATCCTTGACGTGGATCTCTTTAGCAAGCGGAATCAGATCACGCGCGGTGAAGAGCGGATCTTCGTCAACGCAGACCGTGTTGCCAAGGTCCAAGGTGACGCCGTAGTTCGGCTTATCGACCGCAGTGACAAGCTTGCGGACGCGGTCTGCACCATTCATGAGCGTGCCGTGGTTTTCAAGCGTTACGGTCATGCCGTACTGCGCTGCATAGTCGCAAAGCGTGCGGGCGGATTCGACTCCCTGCTCGAAAAGGCCGTCGTAAGCCGCGATTCCGACATCATCCTTGCCGACCATGACACGCACCAGGTCGATGCGGATCAGCGGAATCCCAAGGCGATGCGCCAGGTCGATCTCGCTGAAAAGATGCCCCAGCATGCGCTTGTAGTCATCACCCTTGGCTCGCGAGATGTCCGAGCCGCAGCTGTACGCGCTCATCGGAACCTGATACTTCTCCGCGTACTCCACGAGCTTCTTTTCCATGTCCGGGTCATAGCCCATGACTCTGAACGGTCCTGGAAGCCCATCGTGCAGCGGTACCGAGAAATCCGCGATCTCCGTTGCCTCAGCGCCCTGCTGCTGCATGAAAGCAAACGCTTCTTCGACGCTCATCGCTCTCGTGCGGAATGCGTTCCAAAAACTGTAGATACTGAAACCGGTCCTCATCGTGCTACCTCCTTTGATTTATGAATTAGATTATCAGACAATTCTCAGCGAAAATCAATCCATTTTCAAAACCCGTTGATGCCACTCGTGCTTTTTTTTGAAATGATCGGTTACTTTTATTCTGGAATTACGTAAAGCTGAAAAATATGATAGATGAAGAATGAAAATTCATGGATTCAATGATACGAAAACGTGCGAAAGCAGCAGAAAGGACACCCGCGCCATGAGCCACTCAATTGAAGAAATCTTAGCCCGCAAGTATCAGATGGATGATTTTGGCCGCATCTGCACGATCGGCGATCTGTTTACGACCTTCTCTCCGAATGTCGATCTTGAGGCGCTTGCAAAGACCGACTTTTTCCCCGCGCTTGAGCGCATGATGGAGCCGGTTCTCAACACGAACGCGCCCGGCGAAGAGCTGCAGATGCCCGATGAACACGGTGAGGAGAATATTGCTTACTGGGCTTCGAAGGGCATGATCAAGGAATTCCAGGGTCAGGACAAGCCCATCGACTGGGATGAACATGCGAAAAAGACCGGCTATCGCTGGAATGCAGAAAAGTGGAACATTCCGCAGAATGCGCACAACCAGTACACCGCGTTCCTGCCCG
>ONYR01000261.1 GCA_900322165.1 uncultured Eubacteriales bacterium | reverse complement strand
GCTGTCACAGCTCACCTTGTCCTGCCACGCTTTCAGGTGAGCCATATTCTCCTCCATCGTGTGCGGCAGCACGACATGGTTGGGAACATAGGGTGCGACCTCGGGCAGCTCGAGCGCATCCTTGTAGGATTTGCGGAAGGTGCGCGAAATCGGCGCGAACATCAGGACGAACCGATCCGGCTTTTCCAGCGTTTCCGTCTCCGGCGCCCAGAGCAGTTCCTGATAGAGCAGGAAGACGATCCTTGTCGGAAGCTGCTCTGCCTCAAGTTTCTGATCCAGCACATTCAGAAGATGGACATACTGATCGGTCAGCGATTTCTTTCGGCAGTTTTCGCACTCACAGACATGGTTCGGCAGATCCGCCAGCCACACATGAACATAGTCGCAGTCCGGATGTGCCTTCGCATAGCGCACCACACAATCCGTCAAGCGGTCGATCACTTCGGGATTCGTATAGCACAGATTCGTGTAGGTCGGGCGGCCGCCGATGAGTTCGCGCTTGCCATTCACCTCTGCGAGCAGCTTCTGAACCTCTTCCGGAACCGTTTCTCCTGTTTCCCAACCATAGTTCTCCAGCCCCATCGCCTCGCCGGTCCAGCCATGGCCGACGCGGTGCTGAAGGATCGAGCGCGTTTTCATCGCCTTATCAAACAGCGCGTCCGCCGCGATCGAAGCCTCGACGCTCCACTCCTGCCCGGTCAGCAACGGATTCCCGACATGCTCATACCAGCGGCGCAGGAATTCGTGAGAGTACTTAAACTGCAGGAAAAAGCTGTTGTATCCCACCTTCGGAAGCCAGTCGATCGTCTCCAGCACGTTCTCCACCGAATCGGCGCCCTCAATGCAGATCCCGCGGTGGCGCATCGATGCCGCGTGTGCGAGCGATGCCTCAAATTCCTCCGCACTCTTCTTCACCGGCACGAATTCATATTCATGGCCGGGACGCAAAAAGCGGCAGCCGATCTCCGTCAGATAGCGGTAGACACCGAGCAGCACGCTCCGCGCATTGCTTCCGTAAATAAAGCCCTTCGCGTGCGTGATCTCGATAACGTAAGCATCATCCAGCTTCGGATCGTTCAGTTTTTCCGCGTCTTCAAGGCCCAGCTTGACAAGCTCCAAAGGCTCGCAGACTCCGAGCTCAACATGCTCCGGCAGAAGCGTTTCATCGCCCGCACTCATTCTTGTCAGGTAGCGAACGAGCTGATCTTTGGCAAAGCTCAGGGTCTCATGGGTCTGCTGTAAATGAATATCCATTATGGTTTCCTTCTGTGTTTTTATCAATGAATCGGTATTGTACATTCGAATGGTTCCATGACTAACTGCCTGCATTATATCGGTGCCGGCTGAGACTGTCAAGGAAGCGCCACTTGCCAGCTCCCGTGGAACATGCTAAGATGATTCATCATGTACTTTTCCTATTGACAGAAAGGATCCACCATGCGCCCTTTTATTGATTTTCACTGTGATACCCTGATGATGTTTTACAAGGGTTCGGACAATGTTTCACTCTACCAGAATGACCGCATGCTCGACATCGTGCGGATGAAAAAGAGCGGCCAAAGCGCCCAGTTTTTCGCGACGTTCATGCCCGCCTCCGAGCATCTGCTTGCGCGTGGCGTCACCGATGAGGAGTACCGCGCCAACCTCTACGCCGGCCTGATGCAGTCGATCAGCGAGCATCCCGATGAAATCGCGTTTGCGCGTTCATTTGCGGATTACGAAGCAAACCGCAAAGCCGGCAAGATCAGCGCGTTCCTGACCTTCGAGGACGGGCGTCTCGTCGAAGGCAACATGAAAAAACTCGAACAGTTTTACGAGATGGGCTACCGCCTTATCACCCTGACCTGGAATTACATCAACTGCTTCGGCTACCCGAACTCCACCGATCCGGACATCATGACGAAGGGTCTTACTGATTTCGGTAAGGAAGCCGTTCTCCGCATGAATGAGCTTGGCATCATCGTCGATGTTTCCCACCTGTCCGACGGCGGGTTCTGGGACGTTGCCGCGATCGCCAAAAAGCCTTTTGTCGCGAGCCACTCCTGCGCCCGCGCCCTGACCCCGCACACCCGCAACCTCACCGACGAGATGCTGAAAAAGGTCGGCGAGACCGGCTCCCTTGTCGGCGTCAACTTCTGTCCCGAATTCGTCGGCGAGACCATCACCTCCCGCGTCAGCTCACTGAAGCGTATCTGCGACCATATCGAGTACATGGCCCAGAAGGCCGGCATCGAATCGGTCGGCATCGGCTCCGACTTCGACGGCATCGGCGGCGAGCTTGAAGTCGGCCAGCCCACGGATATTCCCCACATCTTCGACGAACTCTCACGCCGCGGCTTCACCGACGATGCCATCGACCGCATCGCGTACAAAAACGCAGAACGCGTGATGAGGGAATGCTTGTAAACCGCTTTGACGAGAAGACATAACCCCTACACACCCTGTTACTATATATTTGCCCCTTGGTTTATGGCAGCCAGCCATAGGCATGGGACATCTCGTTGCCTAAACTGT
>ONYR01000188.1 GCA_900322165.1 uncultured Eubacteriales bacterium | reverse complement strand
TACAGAAAGAGAACAAACCCTCACACCCGTTCGACGAAGCATGAGGAGCAAGGAGAACGGGTGTGAGGGTTTGTGACTCTTTGCGAAGCATGAGGAGCAAGGAGGGAGCGGTATCGGGTGTTTTTAATTCGTGCCGTTTTAATATGACTGGATCAATAGATACCCTGGAGCGTGCAATGCCCGCCATCTAGCGTATCGCAAGATTAGTAAATACCTTGGGCGTGCATGGCAGTGGTGACCTTCAGGAAGCCGGCAATGTTGGCGCCGGTGACGAAGTCTTCCGGTTTGCCGTATTCTTTGGCGGCGCCGGAAACCTGCTGGTAGATGTTCTTCATGATGCCTTGGAGTTTGGAGTCGACCTCTTCGAAGCTCCAGGAGAGGCGCTCGGAGTTCTGGCTCATTTCAAGAGCGGAGGTGGCGACACCGCCGGCGTTGCCGGCCTTGCCGGGGATGAAGAGGACCTTGTTGGCCTGGAAGTACTTGGTTGCTTCGATCGTGGTCGGCATGTTGGCGCCTTCGACGACGGCGATGACACCGTTGTTGACAAGCATCTTGGCATCTTCGAGGTCGAGTTCGTTCTGGGTTGCGCACGGAAGTGCGATATCAACCGGGATGGACCATACGCCCTTGCCCTCGTGGTACTGAGCGGAGGGGCGAGCGGCGGCGTACTCGGTGAGACGAGCGCGGCGGACTTCCTTGACGTCCTTCAGCAGGGCGACATCGATGCCTTCCGGATCGTAGATCCAACCGGTGGAGTCGGAGCAGGTGACAACCTTGGCACCGAGCTGCTGAGCCTTCTGGATCGTGTAGGTCGCAACGTTGCCGGCACCGGAGACAGCGATGGTCTTGCCTTCGATGTCATTGCCGTGATGCTTCAGCATCTCTTCGAGGATATAGATGACACCGTAGCCGGTTGCTTCGGTACGAACCAGGGAACCGCCGTAGGTGAGGCCTTTGCCGGTCAGAACGCCTTCGTAGCGGCCGGTCAGACGCTTGTAGGTACCGTAGAGGTAGCCGATCTCGCGGGCGCCGGTACCGATATCACCGGCGGGAACGTCGACGTCTGCGCCGATGTACTTGTAAAGCTCGCTCATGAAGCTCTGGCAGAAGAGCATGACCTCGCGGTCACTCTTGCCTTTGGGGTCGAAGTCGGAACCACCCTTGGCACCGCCGATCGGCAGGCCGGTCAGAGAGTTCTTGAAGATCTGCTCGAAAGCCAGGAAGCGCATGACGGAACGGTTAACGGTCGGGTGCAGACGGATACCGCCCTTGTAGGGGCCGATCGCGTTGTTGAACTGAATACGGTAACCATTGTTGACGCGGACGTTGCCCTGATCATCGACCCAGGTAACACGGAACTGGATCTGGCGGTCGGGCGTTGTCAGGCGCTCCAGGATCGCTTCACGGCGGTAGAATGCTTCGTTAGCATCGATAACCGGGCCGAGAGATTCCATAACCTCGCGGACAGCCTGATGGAACTCGGGCTGACGGGGGTTTTCGGTGATGACACGATTGAGAACTTCTTCTCTGTAACTCATAGGTGGACCTCCTTCTGCCGGGTCGGTTTAAACGTTGAACTTTTGCCCGGCTTTTGAATGAAAACAGCGTCTTCGGTTGCATAAATTTGGTGCCTCTATGCATTGCGGAGCGCTCGTTTGTTTGCGTGTGGAAAACAACAAGGTAATTTTAGCAGACAGATGCAGGATGGTCAATAAAATTATTCATAAAAATGAGAGAAAATCAGGGTTTCTTGCAATAATTTTAGGGCGAATTGAATATTCTGCAGGCAAACTTGCAAATTAGACAAAGTGCATGAATCATAAACTGCAAAGTCCGCATAAAATGAGGAAAAGCGTGCGTTGACGAGGGTATAACGGACATCTATAATGTATAAAAATACATTCTGATCCGTTTCGGGGACTCGGAAAGGAACGCTATGAGAATCATTATCAAAATCGGCACGTCCACCTTGGCGCACGCGACCGGCATGCTCAATCTCCGCAAAGCCGAGCGCCTCGTGCATGTGATCGCGGACCTGAAGAATGCGGGCCATGAGATCGTTCTTGTCTCGTCGGGCGCGATCGGCATCGGGGCCGGAAAGCTTCATCTGAAGCAGCGGCCGAGCGATGTCCCGACACGGCAGGCCTGCGCGTCGGTGGGACAGTGCGAGCTGATGTACGAATATGACAAACTGTTTGGAGCGTATAATCATACAGTTTCGCAGGTGCTCCTGACGCTGGACGTCGTGGACAAGGAAGAGCGCCGCCGCAACGCGGTCAATACACTTGAGAAGCTGCTGGAGATGAACGTCATCCCAATCATCAATGAAAACGATACGGTCGCGACCGAGGAGATCGCGTTCGGTGACAACGACACGCTTTCAGCGATCGTCGGAACGCTGATCAAGCCGGACCTTCTTATCATTCTCTCGGATGTGGACGGGCTTTACACGATGCCGCCCGCGGATCATCCCGAGGCAGTGAAGCTCGATCTCGTGGAGGAGATCACGCCGGCGATCATCGAGATGGCCGGAGGGAGCGGATCAACGCTTGGGACCGGAGGCATGGCAACGAAGATCGAAGCCGCGAAGATCGCAATGGAGCATGGGTTTGAGATGGTGCTGCTTTCCGGCGCGGACCCGGAAGAGATGTACGACGTAATCGAAGGGAAGAGCGTCGGAACCAGGTTTAGGAAACGAACATGATAACAACACAGGAGTGGGGCGAGCGAGCCAGGGCGGCCTCAAAGGTCCTTAAAACGGCCGGCTCAGAGGAAAAGAATGAAATGCTGCGCCGGATCGCGCAGGCGCTGCGGACGGAGACGGACGCGATCCTTGCGGCGAACGCGGTCGATCTGGAGACGGCGAGAGAGGCGGGCATGCGCGAGACGATGCTGGATCGGCTGAGCTTGAGCGAGGCGCGGATCGAAGGCATAGCCGCGGCGGTCGAAGCGCTGATCAAGCTGGAAGATCCGATCGGAGAGGTCATCCGAGGGTTCACACGGCCGAACGGACTCGAGATCCGCCAGGTGCGGGTTCCCTTGGGCACGGTCGGCATGATCTTTGAAGCCAGACCGAACGTGACCGTGGACGCGGCCTGCCTGTGTCTCAAGACCGGCAATGCCGTACTGCTGCGCGGAGGAAAAGAGGCCTATCGCTCGAACCTCGCGCTGGCAGAGTGCATGCGCCGCGCGATAAGGAAAGCCGGCGGAGAGGAGGATGCGGTCTGCCTTGTACAGGACACGTCGCGCAATTCCGTCACAGACATGATGAACATGACGGGCGTGCTGGACGTGCTGATTCCGCGGGGCGGGGCCGGGCTGATCCGAGCTGTCAAGGAAGGCTCGAAAGTGCCGGTCATCGAGACCGGCGTCGGGAACTGTCATATCTATGTGGATGAGTTTGCGGACCTTGAGAAGGCAGTGTCGATCGTGGTCAACGCGAAGACAAGCCGGCCGTCGGTCTGCAACGCGGCGGAAAGCCTGCTCGTTCACGAAGCGGTCGCGGAAGCGTTTTTGCCGCGCCTCGCGGGGGCAATGCCCGCTGTCACGCTTCACGGATGTGAGAAAACAAGGGCTATCCTTCCGAGCGCACTGCCTGCG
>ONYR01000186.1 GCA_900322165.1 uncultured Eubacteriales bacterium | reverse complement strand
CGGAACGTGAAGTTGCCGGGCGTGATCTCGTTGCGGAAGCTCTTGCCGATCTGGCCGATGCCGAAGGGAAGCTTGCGGCGCGTGGTGCGCTGTACGTTCTTGAAGTTGACAAAGATGCCCTGCGCGGTCTCCGGACGGAGATAAACCGTATTTTTCGCATCTTCCGTGACGCCCTGGAAGGTCTTGAACATCAGGTTGAACTGGCGGATGCCGGTGAAATCCTGCTTGCCGCAGATCGGGCACTTGATGCCCTTCTCAGTGATAAAGCTTTCCATCTCACTGTTGGACCAGCCGTCGACCGGGGTTGCCGGAGACTCGCCGAGCTCGAAGTAGTAATCCTCGATCAGCTTGTCCGCGCGGAAACGGGATTTGCAGGCCTTGCAATCCATCAGCGGGTCGTCGAAGTTTGCCAGATGACCGGTTGCCACCCAGGTTTCCGGGTTCATCAGAATGGCACTGTCCATGCCGACATTGTAGGGGTTCTTCGCGATGAAGGAATCCCACCATGCCTTCTTAACGTTGTTCTTGAGCTCAACGCCAAGCGGGCCGTAATCCCAGGTATTCGCGAGACCGCCATAGATCTCGGAACCCGGATACACGAAGCCGCGCGCTTTGGCGAGGGCTACGATCGTGTCGAGTGAATTTACCAAGTCTAATCTTCCTCTTTTTAAAAGTGAAGTCTGCGCCGCACGCAAAAACCGGGCAAAAATATTCATTTTTGTCCGATGCTTTCCGCGTAAACAGCGTATGAGAGTATCCTCAAAAGTATAACAATCTGAGAATTTATTGTCAAGATGTATGTTTTAATTTCTGTATAAAATCCAGTCCCTGATACCGTCTTTCGGTCTGCTCAGTCAGGTAGGCCTCGACCGCGGCATCGATCTCCTTCAGGATCTCATCCGTCACCTTAAAAGAAAAGGCTTTCGAGACCGGTGCTTCGATCATATACCTCAGCGCTCTCACCGCGCCGGAGTGAAGCCGGATCCCGCCGTTTCGGCAATGGCTGCAGATCAGCGAACCGACCCGGTAATCAAACTGCACGGTTTCATCCGCTTCGAGATTCTCCAGCGAGCGCCCGCACATGCGGCAGTGCGTCAGCTCGGGATAGTAACCACTCTCCGCAAGCGCACGGAAGATAAACACATCCGCAGCTTGCGAAGCTCTTCCTTCCTCGGACATCGTCTGATTTACGAGCCCGCGAAGGAAAAGCTGTACGAGCGCGGCATTCTCCTGCCCTTCGAGGCTCAGCGTATCGGCCACCTCCGCCATCAGCGTCGCATAGGAAAGCCGGTCCAGGTCCTCCCGAAGCGCATAGAAGCTCTCAACGAGGCGAGCCTCCTTGATGTAATAGAAGGTCCGTCCCTTGGTCACCACATAATCGCCCAGACAAAACAGCTGGGTCAGGGCGCCGAAGCGGCTTTTGGCCGACATCGCGCCCTTGGCGAGAATCGTGATCTTGCCGACCTCCTCGGTCAGAAGGACGACGCGCTTGTCCTTTTCGCCCATCGCCTCTTCCCGGATCACGATTCCGCGAACCTTCATCTCTTTCATTGCATCAACACCCTGCCGTCCCCGAGGGGTGGACCCTCCTCTGAGGCATCCATGATCTTACAGTTCCTTCTTGTCGAAGCCGTAGTTTTTGATAAGGAAATCGCTGTCTCTCCAGCGCTCCTTGACCTTGACCCAGAGCTGCAGGTTGACCTTGCAGCCGAGCATTTTCTCGATGTCTTCCCGGGCGTAGCTTCCGATCTTCTTCAGCATGGCGCCGCCCTTGCCGATGATGATCGGCTTGTGACTCGCCTTTTCACAGATGATCGTCGCGTTGATATCGATTAAGGCCTTGTCTTCACGCTCGGTGAAGGTCTCGATCGTGACTGCAATGCCGTGCGGGATCTCGCGCTCAAGAAGCTTGAGCGCTTTTTCACGGATCATTTCCGCAACGATCTGGCGCTCCGGCTGATCCGTGAGCATGTCTTCGGGGAAGAAGAACGGTCCTTCGGGCATCTTGGATTTGATGACCCTCATCAGCTCGTCGCAGTTTTTGCCTTCGAGCGCGCTGACCGGAACGATCTCCTCGAAATCGTACAGGGTGCGGAACGCATCGATCGACTTGATGAGCTCGTCCTTGGAGACCTTGTCGATCTTGTTGATGACAAGGATCGTCGGCGCATGGCTCTTTTTGAGCTGTTTGATGACGTCAAGGTCACCGTTTCGGGGCATGCCTGCTTCCACGAGCAGGCAGACAAAGTCCACGTCGCCGATCGTGCGGTTCGCGGCCTCGTTCATGTATTCGCCAAGCTTGTGCTCCGCCTGATGGATGCCGGGCGTGTCGATGAAGACGATCTGCGTGTCATCTTCGGTGTAAACGCCCTGGATCCGGTTGCGGGTCGTCTGGGGCTTGCGGGAAGTAATCGCGACCTTCTCGCCGAGAAGCTGGTTCATCAGCGTGGATTTTCCGACGTTCGGACGTCCGGTGAGCGATACGAATCCTGATTTTGTCTGCATTAGAACAACCTCACTAAGTTGTCGAATTT
>ONYR01000184.1 GCA_900322165.1 uncultured Eubacteriales bacterium | reverse complement strand
GGCGACTTCTTCCGGGTCATCGGTGGCACCGGCCTGCGCCTGCGTCGCGATAAAGGTACCGCCGCGCAGGGGCATCTGCGCACCGCTTTCGGTATCGGAAGCGATGAGGTAGGGGATCTTGGAGAGCTTCTGGAGCTCGCGCAGGATATCCTGCGTCTCTTCCATCGGCCACTGAGCGCCGCGGAAGCTCATACCGGCGATCGGCCATTTTGCGAGAAAGTCCTTGAGCTCTTCGCGGCTCATGCCCATCAGCGGGTCCACAAACAGCTGGCAGATTTTTTCGTGTTCGGACATCGACGCATAGGTTTCTTCCACCCAGCGGACACCTTCATCATCAAGAAAGAACGGATTAGCGCGCAGATCAACCATGGAAAACCTCCTTATCAATCAGCCGGGAGTCCGGCAATGCGAACGGTCATAAGTACTTTGATTATAGCCCAGAGCGAAAAACTGCGTCAACGAAAAGAAAACGCAAAAAAGTAAGGCTTACCAGTCGAGGAAGACGGCCTTGAGCATGGCCGGAGCTTCGCGGACAAAGTAGTTGATGCGGGAGATGACAACGCGGGTCGTGGCCGGAACGCCGGAAACCGTATAGCCCGCTTTTTTAGCGAGATAGACCGCGCGGAAAAGGTGATATTCACTCGAGACAATGGCAACGGTCGGGGTGGAGTCACCATGCCCGGCAGTTTCCCAGTCTTCAAGGAGAATCGCAAACGAGAACCGAATGTTTTCGTTGGTATTCGTCGCTTCCTCCTCCAGCAGCAGACGCTCCGCATCAATGCCCATGGCGACAAGCGTGTTCCGCATGGCCTGCGCTTCGGAGACCGAATCGCCTTCGCCCCAGCCTCCGCTGAGGACAGCTTTGGTATCCGGGTTTTGCTTCAGGTAATCGGCAGCGGCTGTGATCCGCTCCATCAGGGCGGGTGAGGGCGTCTCCCCGTAGACCGCTGCTCCGAGAACGATGATGTAATCAAGGTCGTCTGGCGCTTTCTGCCTCGACGCGTGGATGATCGGGATCTCCATGATAAGAAGTGCAGCCAGAAGGACGCAGAGAACGATGGTCACGGCTTTGCGGAAGTACGGATAGAGCAGGGTCATCACGGCAAGCCCGAACAGGCAGATGCCAAGAAACTGGACACCGGGAGTGACGTAGAATAAAACGCCGAGCAGGACCATCAGCGCAGCGAGAATGCGCGAAAGAGTTTTTTTCATTGCTGTCCTCCTTTCATGGTAGTAGAAGCAGTTTTCATTGTACCGCATCTGCGTGAAAAAGACCAGTCCCGGGAAGGGAGCGACGCGGGCGGCCGTGACGTAAGGGGCGGCTTGGGGCGTGACTAACGGGGCGATGCGGGGCGTGATGAGGCCCCGTTTCAATTGACAGGCAGGGCTCTGAACATTATAATGGAAGAGGTGTGCACGGCGAAGAAACCTTCGCCGGTTTCTCATATAATGGGAAATGAACACCAAACACTTTGCTGAAAATGATAAAAATACAGGCTGTACTGACAACTGTCATGACAACTGTTCTGACAGCAGTCAGTGTGGTCGGAAAAGGGAGAGAAATCACCATGAAGTTTTTCCTTGACAGTGCAAAGATGGACGAGATCCGCTACGCGTACGATACCTTTGGCATCGATGGCGTAACCACCAACCCGAAGCATATCATGAACAGCGGCAAGACCTTTGACGAGGCTGTTCATCTGATTGCGGACTTTATTGAAGAGAAGGGTCTGAAGGGCGTTGACCGCTTCCCGGTTTCGGTTGAGATCAATCCGAACCTGACGGACGCGAGGGAGATGGTCGAAGCGGCCAAGAAGATCGCGCCGATCTCTTCGAACTTTGTTATCAAGATCCCGGCGATCGAAGGCGGCATTATTGCAGCACGTGAGCTTGAAAAGGAAGGCATCCGTACCAACGTAACGCTTGTCTTCACGGCTTCTCAGGCGATCTGGCCGGCGAAGATCGGTTCCCTGTTTGTTTCCCCGTTCATCGGCTGGAAGGAGAGCAACGGTGAAGACTGCCGCAAATACATTCAGGATATCGTCACGATCTACAAGAACTACGGCTACTATGGCAAGACCCAGATCATCTGCGCCGCGATCCGTACCGGTAAACAGATCGTTGACTGCGCCGTCGCAGGGGCGGACATTGTTACCGCCGGTCTGGCTGTTTACAAGGATACGATGAAGCATCCGTACACCGATTCCGGTATCGGCATCTTCACGAACGCCTGGGAAGGCACCAAAAAGGAATGATCCGTACGAAAAACTATTGAATCTGGAAGGACAGGAAGAATGAAAATCGGGTTTATCGGACTGGGCATCATGGGCGAGGCGATGTGCCGCAATATTGTCAAAAAGCATGACGATGCGGTCTACTGCTTCGACCTTGATGAAAGCAAGGTCCGGATGTTGGCAGACGATGGTGCGATCGCCGGAAAAAACAATACGGAGGTGGCCGAAAAGTCGGATGTCATCATCACGATGGTACCGAAATCGGCTCATTCCTGGGCGGTGTACCGTGAGATCCTGCCGGTGCTTGGAAAAGGCAAGACCTGTATTGACATGAGCACGATCGAACCCTCGGAGTCGATCAAGATCGCAGCTATGGTGGAAGAGACCGGAGCGCGGATGATCGATGCGCCGGTCGTCAAGAGCCGTCCGGCCGCGGAAGCGGGCAAGCTCGGCATCTATGTCGGAGGCGATGAGGCGGTCTTTAACGAGATGAAGCCGATCCTTTCCTACATGGGCGAGAATCTGATCTACATGGGCGGGCACGGCAACGGTCTTGTTATGAAGATCTGCCACAACGGCCTGGTCGCGCAGATCCAGAACGGCGTCAATGAGATGGCCGCGCTGGCTTACGCCAACGGGATCGATATTCTGACGTTCGCGGAGGCGATCTCCTACGGCGGCGGACAGAATTTCTACCTTGACAGCAAAAAACAGGCGATCCATGATCGCAATTTCAAAACGGCCTTTTCGATCGAGAACATGGATAAAGACGTCCATATCTGCCTGAAGCTGGCGGAGAGCAAGGGCGTCGAGGTTCCGGGCGAAGAGAACGCGGTAGGCGTGTACGAAACGGCCATGGCTCAGGGACTGGGCAAGGAAGATTTCAGCGCTACCTATAAACTGTGGGACGAAGAAGAGTAAAACCATGAAACCAATTCAAATTGCTTATGTTCCGATCGGGGTCGGAACCTTCCATCTGGAGAGCGCGCAGAACCTGTTTGAGCGCTCCAAAACTGCGCTTGCTGAGGCGGCTTGTGCGCGTGGCTGTGAGCTTATCGCACCGGAGAACATGCTGCTGTCGGTAGCGGAGCTGGAGAAGTTCCTTGGGACGATCGATCCGGAACTGATCGTGCTGCAGAACATTACCTTTGCGAACGCGGCGTATACGCAGACGCTGATGCACCGTTTCGCAGACCGTGCCGTGCTGCTTTGGACGCTGCCGGAGCCGGTCATTGACGGCGGAAGACTGCGTCTCAATTCGCTCACCGGTGCGTTCAGCGCGGGCAATGCGATGCGTGGCTTTGGGAAGAACGATTTTGTCTACATGCTTGGCACGCCGGAAGCGGAGGAGATCCGCAAAACGATCTCTGAAACGATCGCGGCGGTCCAGATGAGAGAATCGCTCAAGGAGCTGAAGCTGGCGCAGGTCGGTCATACGCCTCAGGGCTTTGGATTCGGACGCGCGCTCGACATGGATATGCTGAAGACCTTCGGCGTCACGCTCGAGTCCGTCGAGGTGCGCGAGCTCATCAAGCTGGCGAAGAGCTATACCGATGAGGAAGCGGCTGCGGATCTGGAGGATGCGAAGAAATACCTTGTCGGGCTGGAAAACACGCCGGAGAAGAATGTCAAGGATTTTGCGAGACTGTACAAAGCGTACCGCGCTTATACCGCGCAGAACGGGATCAAGGCGCTTGCCTCCCGCTGCTGGCCGGATCTGTTTACCGATTACGGAACGCCGGTCTGTGCTGTGCTTTCACTGCTGAACGCAGAAGGCGTTGTTGCCAGCTGCGAATCCGACGCGTACGGCGCGCTCTCGATGTATGTCGGAGCGGAGCTGTCCGGCGATTCGGTCTTCTTCGGTGACCCGGTTTCGGTGAATGAAGAGGAGAATTCGCTGACCTTCTGGCACTGCGGCATGGCTCCCTGCAACCTCGCACGGGAGGATACCGGTGCCTGCGTCGGTGTGCATCCGAACCGTAAGATCGGTCCGACCATGGAATTCGGCTGCAAGCCCGGCGGGGAGGCTACGATCTTCCGCATCGGCCGCACGCCCGAGGGCAAGTTCCGTCTGTTTATG
The DNA here is from genome assembly GCA_900322165.1 of uncultured Eubacteriales bacterium. Lineage (GTDB taxonomy): Bacteria > Bacillota > Clostridia > Lachnospirales > Bianqueaceae > RUG760. Next base: position 1,346 of record ONYR01000184.1, on the reverse strand, counting down.
GCCGGCGGATCGGTGATGGACAAGCCGAGACAGTTCCTTGGCACCTCGATCGTCGTTAAGATGGAGCACGAGGCGAAGGAGACAGTCTGCAAGGCCGTGGAAGCCGGATGGGAACCGCATTTCGTGGTTGTTTACGGCGATATCCGCGGTGAACTGAAAACGCTTGCCAAACTGCTTGGGCTCGAAGTCGAAGCGTTTTAAGAAGGAAGCGGCAGGCTTGCCGCTCCGGATTGGAGATACACATGAACATCAAGGACCTTGCAAAGCTTCAGATCACGATCGGAAAGGGACAGGCTTCGTTCCCGATGGAGCGCGGCAGCTTTCGCTACATCGATAAGCTGGAGTGGAAGAAACCGCTTCATGTTACCGCCCTCTATCACGGCTCGAGCGAAGAGTGCGAGATGGTGGAACTGCTCCTGGACGATGAGGAAGGACGCCCGGTCGGAAGCGTGGAGATCACCGAAGAAAACGGCCTCTGGAAGCTTCACCCGGACATCACCGCGCCTGAAGTTAACCGTTTCTGGCTGAGTCTGCCGCTCCCGAAGGAGACGCACGTCTACGGCGGAGGTGAAACCTTTGCGGCCTTCGACCTTCGCGGACAGCTGTGCCGCGTCTGGACGGCGGAGCATCAGAACGCGGAGCGCATCGGGAAAAAGCTCGCGGCGGAGAAGATCCGCGGCAAGCGCCCCGACAAGGTGAATCCGCTTTCGGAATACGAATCCTACTATGTGCAGCCGACCTTCATCACGTCCGATAAATGGTTTTGGCATGCGGATTCCAAAGGCTATGCCGAGATCGATCTTCGTGAAGAGGGCAAGCTGATCTTCCACGTGCGCGAGCAGGCGGACATCTACGTCGGCGCGGCTGAGACGTTCCCGGAGCTGTCCGGCAAGCTGACAAAGCTTCTCGGACGGCCGTTCCCGATGCCCGAGTGGGCCTTTGACGGCATGATCATGGGCATCCAGCGCGGCGCGGATGAGGTCGATTACCGCATCGAGCAGGCCAAGGAGCACGGGGTCAAGCTGACCGGTGTCTGGTGTCAGGACTGGTGCGGCTGCCGCAAAACCGGTTTCGGCTACCAGGTCATGTGGAACTGGCAGGCGGATGAGGATCTCTATCCGAACCTGAAAGAAAAAATCGCGAAATGGAATGAGGAGGGCGTTCATTTCCTTGCCTACCTCAATCCGTTCATGGCGATCGAGAAAAATCTGTACGAATATGCCTCCGCGCACGGCTACTGCGTGAAAGCGCCGGACGGGTCGGACTATCTTGTCACGATCACGACGTTCCCGGCCGCAATGATCGACCTGACCAATCCCGAGGCAAGGGAGTGGTTCAAGGGCGTG
>ONYR01000052.1 GCA_900322165.1 uncultured Eubacteriales bacterium | reverse complement strand
TCCAGTACGGCTTTGTTTTCCTCGATAAGGTTCGCGTACCCTGCCAGATACGGGCTGGTCAGGTTGTTGATTTTCATCTGAATCATGTTCGTTTCCTCTTTTCTGTTATGGATGCGTGCCTGTGCTTAATTCTTTACAGATCGACCGCAATGCTCTGTCCGAGACGGTCGGATTCCTTCGCAACGTCGATGATCTGCATGATTCGGTAAACCTGCTCCGGCGTAACGAGAAGGTCCGCCTCCCCGTCGATCGCTGCCATCACGTTGGTGTAGAACTCGGTGACGTCGGTCTTATCCGATACATCCGGCAGCGTGCGGAACTCCAACGTCTCCTTCGGGCGCGGAGCCATCGTACGGGTCGGGCCGCGGTCGGTCACAATGATCTTCTCTGACCACTCCGCCAGATGTTCCTTGTCGAGCACGATCTCACCGATCTTCGCGCCGAAGTCCTCGATCTCCATCGAGCCCTTCGTGCCATGGACGATCCAGCGCGGCTGTTTCACCAGGCACAATGTCCCTACTTCGACTGTGGCAATGGCTCCCGACGCAAACTTCAAAATCACCTTGAAGTAATCGTCCACCTCCTGCCCCAGCACATGGAACAGATTGGCATACACGGAAACGACCTTCTCCTCCGTCAGCCACAGCACCTGATCGATCAGGTGCGGCGCCCAGTCGAGGAGCGATCCGCCGCCGTTTTCAGCCTTGGCGCGCCATTCAAGAAACTTTCCGTTCATCCCGTGGATCAGCGATTCAATGTCATAGACCTTGCCAAGCGCGCCTTCCTCGATGGTCTGCTTTACCATCTGGAAATCCTTGTCCCAGCGGCGGTTCTGATGCACCGTCAGGAGCTTGCCGCATTCCTTTGCAACAGCCATCACCTCGGCCAGCTCCGGCGCATTGAGCGTTGCGGGCTTTTCGAGAACGACGTTCTTTCCGGCTCTCAGGGCCTTGATCGCATAGTCCTTGTGGAAGTTGTTCGGAACCGCGGTGACAACGATGTCGACCTTCGGATCCTCCAAAAACGAATCCAGGTCGTAATAGCCTTTGACGGTTTCCGACTCAAGCGCTTTGACACGCTCGGGACGGATATCGTAGACCGCCGCTACCTCAAGGCCTTGGCTTTTCGGGGCCGTCATAAAGTGATACTGGCCCATGCCGCCGCAGCCGATAATGCCTAAGTAATGTTTCATGGATCGATTCCTCGCATTCATGTTACAGCTTACGCATCCAGGAGAAATTCAGTCTTGCCCTGTCCGCGTTGTAAAATACGATTTCATCATCCCATTGATATTGGATAAAGTCAAGACGCTTTCGTGAATAGGAAAGATACGGGATGTCCGGTCTCGGCCATTTCAGGACCATGTCGAACCGCTCCTCGTCCGTCAGAGGCTTCTCCGAAAAATAGATGTAGAGCGTTCCGGAGCGTTTCGACTTCGGGTCTTTAAACACTTTCATCCCGCAGCAGCCGAGCTCCCCGATCTGCTTCCAGGTGAGCCGCTTCCATCCCAGTCCGAAGAAGGAGGTCTCGATCCCCTCCTTGCTGATGCGCATCAGCCTGCAGGACTTGACAAAGATATAACCGAACAGCATCGTGATCGCTGCGAAAACACCCGCCGCGATAAACTCCTCCATCGACACCGCCGCGATCACGACCGCCAGACAAAACGCCGCCGTGATTCCGGACGCAGCCGATTTCAACGGATCCGTCAGATAGACCTTACTTTTCCCTACACTCATTTCAAAAGCGCATCCAGAACAGCCTTCGCCTTGACATAGCGCTGAACGTCCGGCGCTCCGCCTTCATGTTCAACGACTGCCCAGCCCTTCTCATCAAAATGGGTACGGACATAGTCAACGATCGGCTTCAGGTCGGTCTCGCCTTCGCCGAATTCCGGGAACGGACCGATCGCGCGCATCGCTTCGAGCGTGTATGCTTCAGCCTTCTCGTTCTTCGGGTCGCGCAGATGGCAATAGTTGCAGCGCTTGCCGGTGTCCTCGAGAAGCTTGATCGGATCAAAGCCGGCACGCTTCGCCCAGCCAAGGTCATAGCCGAACTGCAGGTACGGTGCCTTTTCAAGCATCGTGTAGATGAAGCGTGCACCGTCACCGAATTCAGCAAGGTGGTTGTGGTAGCGAAGCGCTACGCCTTCCTCGGCGGCTGCCATCGCGGCCTCGTTGAAGATCTCAGCCATGCGATCCAGATCCTCACCGGGCTGCGGCATGAAGGACATCATGATGTTCTTATTCGCGGTGTTCTTCATATAAGCCGCTTCCTTGCGGACGCCTTCGATGCCGCCCTTCGGGTCTTCGCGCCAGTTCATATAGTTGTAATGGATCGCAGCCAGCTCAAGATTATACTTTGCCAGCGTCTCCATCAGCTGATCGCGCTGCTCGAGCGGGACAAAGCGCATACCGGCCTCAATGCCCTGGAAACCGGTCGTAGCGATATCACGAATCACTTCTTCCATGTTCGTGGAAAGCTTCGGGCCGAACATGACCGCATGACATCCGTATTTCATGGTTGTACCTATCCTTTCTGTTCTCCGTTTCCGGATCGTGGTAATAAGCTTTGATTAGACAAACTGCGCGATATGGTCACGCGCCATCAGGATTCCCTGCTTGACCTTTTCAAGATCACCGGAATAGACCGGGTCTTCATGCTCGATGCTGATGGTGCCGGCGTAGCCCTGCTCCTTCAGGATCGAAATGATCTTGCCCCAGTCCAGCTCTCCGAGACCCGGCAGACGGTAGTACCACCAGGTATGCTCGTAGGTGTGAATGCCTTCGCCGGTATTATAAGCAGTCTGAAGCTGATGCGCAATGTGAAGGATGCCGTAGCGGGACAATGCTTCGCGGTCCACCACGCAGTCCTTGCCATGCACATGCACCACATGTTTTCCGATGTGCCTGAGGGTTTCGTACGGATCCATCAGCTCCCAGACAAGGTGGGAGGGATCAAAGACCATGCCAAGGTTCGGCGCATCGATCTTTTCAAACAGGCGGTCGACCATGTAAGACGAGATCGCGATGTTGTTCATCATCGGG
>ONYR01000185.1 GCA_900322165.1 uncultured Eubacteriales bacterium | reverse complement strand
GGCGAAATTGGAATTGGTGCAGGCACCCATGCCAAGAACGACATCGCGGACATGGATCGCGGGATCGATCGTGCCGGCGGTGCCGACACGGATTATGTTCTCCACGCCAAAGAAATTGTATAGTTCGTAAGAATAGATGCCGATCGAGGGGATGCCCATGCCGCTCGCCATAACAGAGACGCGGGCGCCCTCATAGGTGCCGGTATAGCCATTGACACCGCGCACATTGTTGACAAGCTTCGGATTCTCAAGGAAGTTTTCCGCGATGAACTTGGCGCGAAGCGGATCACCCGGCATCAGGACCGTACGGGCGAAATCTTCCGGTGTCGCGTTGATGTGGGGCGTAGGATAAAGCTGACTCATCTGATGTTCTCCCTCCTTTAATTAGTATGATTGGTCATGATACGGATCTTACATCTGCTTAACGATCTTGACGATGCGGCTCGTTCCAAGACGGGAGGCTCCGAGGTTGATGAAGTCCTCGGCATCCTGAATGGAGGAGATACCGCCGGCCGCCTTGATGAGGGTTCCGGGCTTGACATGCTCTGCGAAAAGCTTAACGTCCTCCTTGGTTGCACCGCCGGTGGAGAAGCCGGTCGAGGTCTTGATATAGTCCGCGTCGGATTCGGAGACGATCTCGCACATTTTGATCTTCTCTTCATCGGTCAGCAGGCAGGTCTCAATGATGACCTTCAGCAGTTTGCCGTGGCAGGCCTTTTTCACTGCGTTGATCTCCGCAAGGATCGCGTCGTAGTGTTTATCTTTGAGATCGCCGATATTGATGACCATGTCGATCTCGTCCGCTCCGTTGGCAACGGCATCCTCGGTCTCGAAGCATTTGACCGCGCAGGTGGAGTAGCCGTTCGGGAAGCCGATGACTGTGCAGATGGCAAGGTTGTCGCCGACGTATTCCTTCGCACGTTTGACATAGGAAGCGGGAATGCAGCAGGATGCGGTATGATATTTCATGCCGTCATCGAGCAGCGCTTTGATCTCGTCCCAGGTTGCGCCCTGAGCGAGGAGAGTGTGGTCAACTTTAGATAAGATGGTTTGAATATCCATGGCAGTAACTCCTTCTCTGGAATATGTAGAAAATATGATTGAAAAAACGGATTGATGAGAACGCTTTAGGGCTTGGGCATCTCGTGGCCGGCTTCGCGGATCATCTTGCGGTAGCAGCTGTAGCAGACACCCTCATAGCGGTCGTTGCCTCCGAGGACGACCTGAGCGCCTTCCACGATAATGACACCGTTATCGTCGAAGCGGGCATTGACGGTAGCCTTGCGGCCGCAGCGGCAGACCGACTTGATCTCGGTGATGCTGTCGGCGATCTCAAACAGACGCTTGGAGCCGGGGAACAGCTTGGTCTGGAAGTCCGCGCGGAGACCGAAGCACAGAACCGGAACGTCGTCGAGATCGGCGAGGTCCTTGAGCTGATTGACCTGTGCGCCGGTCAAAAACTGGCATTCGTCACAGATCAGAACGTCGAGCGGCTTTTCCTCATTGAGGCGGTGATAGAGCTCGCGCACGTCCACGTCAGCGGAGACAGCCAGTGCGTCCGCGAAGAGTCCGATGCGCGATCTTACGACCGTGCGGACGTTACCGTTTTCATCCGCAAGGTCATCGCGCGTGTCCGTGGAAGGCTTGATCAGCAGGACCGATTTGCCTTTTTCTTCATAATTAAACTTTGTCATCAGTGCCTGGGCGGTCTTGGAAGACCCCATGGCGCCAAACTTAAAATAGAGTTTGGCCATGTCGGCGCATCCTCCCTTGAATGATAAAATAAACAGATGAATTCGGCTTCCCGAATTGCACCTTCTCTCTCGTATTATGGAGGGAACGGGATAAAAAGTCAATGCTGAGGAGTATGTCATACTCTTTATTAAAAATGACAAAGAATGACGGAAATCACATTCCCTTTTGTTGGATTTTCCAAGTTGAAATGATAGATAAAATTTAGTATCATTCAGTTATTATTTTCTTGTTACCTATATACTCGTTAAACGAAGGAGCGGTTTCGATATGAAACTTCTGGAAGAGCGGATCAGACGCGACGGAATCGTCAGAGAGGGCGGTGTACTGAAGGTGGACAGCTTCCTGAACCACCAGATGGACATTCAGCTCTTTATCGAGATGGGCAAGGAGTTTGCGCGCCTTTACGAAGGCTGCGGGGTCAACAAGATTCTGACAATCGAGGCTTCCGGCATCGGCATTGCATGTATTGCGGCCGAGCAGTTCGGCTGCCCTGTTGTTTTTGCAAAAAAGAATAAAACCAAGAATATCGCAGGCGATGTCTGGACGTCGAAGGTGGAATCCTTCACGCACGGACGAGTCTACGATATTATTGTTTCTAAGGACTTTCTGCATGAGGGAGATCGAGTTCTGATTATTGATGACTTCCTCGCGATGGGTTCTGCGCTGCAGGGCCTTATCAAGCTTGTCCGCGACTCGGGCGCTGAGCTTGTCGGAGCGGGCATTGCGGTCGAGAAAGCGTTCCAGCCCGGCGGCGATCTGATTCGTTCGATGGGCGTTCGCGTCGAGTCCCTCGCCCGCGTGAAGTCGATGGATCCTGAGAAGGGGATCGAGTTCGTCGACTGAGCTTCCTACGGTTTTAAGCCGAACGGCTTGAAATAAAACAAACATTTTTCGGAGGAGAAAATGAAAAAATTTCTTGCAATTCTCTTGGCATCTCTGATGGTGCTGGGACTTGTCGGTTGCTCCAACAGCAACGGCAATGAGAGCAATGACACGCTGAAGGCAGGCTTTATCTTCCTTCACGATGAGAACTCCACCTATGACCTCAACTTCATCAACGCTGCTAAGGAAGCTTGTGAAGCTCTGGGCATCGAGTACGTTCTCAAGACCAACATCCCGGAAGGCCAGGAGTGCTACGATGCAGCCATGGAACTGGTTGACGAAGGATGCAACGTCATCTTTGCGGACTCTTTCGGTCATGAGGACTTCATGATCCAGGCTGCGAAGGAAAACCCGGACGTTCAGTTCTGCCATGCTACCGGTACCAAGGCTCATACCGAAGGCCTTGACAACTACCACAACGCATTTGCTTCGATCTACGAAGGCCGCTTCCTGGCCGGTGTTGCTGCCGGAATGAAGCTGCAGGAGATGATCGACAACGGCACGATCACCGTTGACCAGGCTAAGATCGGTTATGTCGGCGCTTTCACCTATGCGGAAGTTATCTCCGGCTACACCTCTTTCTTCCTTGGCGTTCGCTACATTGTTCCGGAAGCTACGATGGAAGTTACCTTCACCGGTTCCTGGTACGATGAGACCGCTGAGAAGGAAGGCGCTAACAAGCTGATCCAGAACGGCTGCGTCCTGATCAGCCAGCATGCTGACTCCATGGGTGCTCCGACCGCCTGCGAGACCGCCGGTGTTCCGAACGTTTCCTACAACGGTTCCACTCAGGATGTTGCTCCCAACACCTTCATCGTTTCTTCCCGTATCGACTGGGCTCCTTACTTCACCTACGCCATCGAGTGCGTCCGTGACGGCAAGGCCATCGACACCGACTGGACCGGCACCATCGCTACCGGTTCCGTTAAGCTGACCGACGTTAACGCGAACGTTGCCGCTGCCGGCACCGCTGAGAAGCTTGCGGAAGTTCAGGCTATGCTTGAGGACGGTTCTCTGGAAGTCTTCGACGCTTCTACCTTCACCGTTGGCGGCCAGAACCTCAGCTCCTATATGGCTGATGTTGACACCGATGCCGCTTACACCCCGGATACCGAAGTGATCGAGAACGGTGCTTTCCATGAGTCCAAGTTCCGTTCCGCTCCGTACTTTGATATTCAGATCGACGGCATCACGCTGCTGGATACCAACTTCGGCTGATCTTCATTAACAACGAATTGCCTGAGGTCTCCTTTGCGAGGCCTCAGGCCTTTCCCTTCATCCTGTTTAAGAAAGCACAGGAAAATTTCCCTTGAATTCTCTTGTTTTTTCTTAAGCAGGATAATTATTTTATACCGGAAACAGGGAGGAACACCTTTTGGACAAGAGAGAACCGGTTGTCAAAATGCGCCACATTACCAAGCGTTTCGGCTCGGTCGTGGCGAACGAAGACGCCCAGCTTGACATTTACGCGGGCGAGATCCTGGCGATTCTCGGTGAGAACGGCAGCGGCAAGACAACGCTCATGAACATGCTTGCCGGCATCTACTATCCGGACGAGGGACAGATCTATATCAACGGCGAAGAAGTCGTCATTGCCTCTCCGAAGGATGCGTTCAAGTACGGCATCGGCATGATCCACCAGCACTTTAAATTGGTGGATGTGCTTTCTGCGGCTGAGAACGTCACCCTCGGGCTGAAGGAGCCCGGTCGGTTCAATCTGAAAAAGGTAGCGGAGAAGATCAACAACCTCTGCAGTCTGTACGGGTTTGAGATCGATCCGAACGAAAAGATCTACAACATGTCCGTTTCCCAGAAGCAGACCGTTGAAATCATCAAGGTACTGTACCGCGGAGCGGATATTCTGATCCTTGATGAGCCGACGGCCGTGCTGACGCCTCAGGAGACCGAGAAGCTTTTCAACGTCCTTCGCAAGATGCGCGATGACGGCAAAGCGATCGTCATCATTACCCATAAAATGAATGAAGTGGAGGAGCTGTCCGACCGCGTGGCAGTCCTGCGCAAGGGCACTTACGTCGGGGACATGCCGACCAAGGAGACCAACGCCGAAGAGATGAGCAGCATGCTTGTCGGTCACCCGGTGAAGCTCGAGATCGAGCGTCCGGATCCGGTCAACCCGAAGCCGCGTATCTGCGTGGAGCATCTGACCGTACGTAACGAGGAGGGTCTGCTGAAGCTGAAGGATGTCTCCTTTACCGCCAACTCGGGTGAGATCCTCGGTATTGCAGGTATCTCCGGCAACGGCCAGAAGGAGCTTCTGGAGGCGATCGCCGGCCTGCAGCCGACGGAGAGCGGTTCCATCTCCTACATTGATGACAACGGAGAGAAGGAAGAGCTCATCGGTAAGGATCCGCTCAGCATTCAGAAGCTCGGTGTATCCCTTTCCTTCGTCCCGGAGGATCGTCTTGGCATGGGCCTTGTCGGAAGCATGGACATCACCGACAACATGAT
>ONYR01000071.1 GCA_900322165.1 uncultured Eubacteriales bacterium | reverse complement strand
GACCTTTTCTCCGTCAAGCTCAAAGAAATCCGGGCATTCCCACATCATGCCGAAGCGCCCGTCATTCTCAGCCAAAACACTGACAAACTTCCAGGTAAAAGCATCTTCGCTTTCAAACAGAAGCAGCCGGCCGAGCTCATCTTTGTTGCAAGCCCCCACCAGGCAGCGGTAACGGCCGTCTTCCGTGCGCCAGACCTTCGGGTCGCGGAAGTTATTCGGGCTCAGTCCTTTCGGAAGATCTTTGCCCGTCAATACCGGATTATTACTGTATTTCTCGTAGTTGAGCCCATCACCCACCGCAATGCACTGCACCTGCAGATTCTCCGAGCCGTTACGGGACTGTTTGCGAACGCCGGTATACAGGATCAACTGCCGTCCGTCCTCAAGCTCCACGGTATTGCCCGAAAAACATCCGTCCGCGTCATACCATTCATCCGGCGCGAGCGCCGCGGGCAGATAGCGCCAGTGCAGAAGGTCATTGCTTACCGCATGCCCCCAGTGCATGTCATCCCACGCGGTTTTATACGGATTGTATTGGTAGAACAGGTGATACTCTCCTTTGTAGAAAGAAAAACCGTTCGGATCGTTCATCCAGCCGCAGCAGGGTGTCAAGTGAAAAGCCGGACGGGTTTCCGGTGGGATCCGCTTTAACGCGTCCGCTTCATAAGCCCTGGCAAACAGGAGTCGCTGATTCATAGTTATTCATCCTCTTCTTTCTTTTTTTCCGCATTCTCCGGCCGAAGATGCAGCATAAAAACCTGCTCGATCAGTATACTCGAGATCCAGCAGGCAACAGCCGGCAGAAGCGCCGCCAGCCCCGGAACCGTAAGAATAAGCGCGGCCGACCCCCAGATTGCGACAAGCACGCCGAGTGAACGCAGCGGATGCGCCATCGTGAGGTAGAAGCTGAAACGCAGCATATCCTTAACCGTTCCCTGAAAACGGGCACAGTAAGCCGCGAGAAACATGGCCCAGACTCCCGCGACCAAAATCAAAACCAGGATCACCCCGAACAGTCTTCCGAGTGGGTTGCCGTTCTGAATCAGAGCACGCAGCGCCACCACATCATAAACCAAAAACAGGATCATGGCAAGAAGAGGAAGCCACGAAAGCGTGGAGCGCTTAAAGTTTTCCTTAAACGCGGTCCAAAAGCTCTTCCAAAGATATCCCTCTTCCATCCGGATATGATGGTAGACTGCCGAATAAAGCGCGGTGGAAGCGGCTCCCATGGTAATGATCGGAAGGGAAAACACTGCCCAAAGGACACTGAGTACCATACAGTCAAAAATCTTGATAATGAACCGTATGACGGGATTATCGATATCAAGCAGCGTTTTCATACGCGGCCTCCATCGGCATAGTGTATTCAGCAAGATTGGTCCAATCGACCGTATTGCCCGAAGCAAATACGCGGATCGACTTTCCGCTCACGCCATACAGACGAACCGTAAGAGCCGCTTCTCCGTCGATATAGAACGTTCCGACAGAACCTTCCTGAAGGTAGGTGAAGGAATAGGTCTTACCGGTCTCAAGCTGAACCGCGGTCTCTGTGATCGGCGTGGTGCCTTCATTAAACTTCAGGCTTAAGGTTCCGTTTGCCGGATCGATCGAGATCATCTTATATTTATCTGCTCGTCCGTTATAGTCAAAGGCCAGGCCAAAGCTTCCGGTTCCGGTGAAGGTAAACTCTCCGGTGATCATGAAGCGCTCATAGGCGGTAAAGGCCTCTTCGTAAACATATTTCGAACCCCCGGCAATCGAGATGGCGACGTCGTCGAAGCACAGCTCGCGGCGATCCGTGAACGCCTCTTTGTAAGCGTCGACCGGCTTAAGGATCAATCGTCCGTCTGCCCCCTGCTCCAGCTGCTGCACGATCAGGTTGCCGCCCCACGCGGAAACCTCCTGCGTGGAAGACGCAGACTCGGAACGGCGTGCCCAGCCTACCATGTAGCTGTTGACTCCGTCTTCCACATGTTTGGCCGCATAGAACAGCTTGCCGTCGATGCGTACCGGGTCGCTGTAGGGACCGTAATGCTCGTCCGAATAAGCGTACCAGAGGGTATCATCCTGCCCGGAATAGGTAATGTACCATTTGTCTCCGAGCTTGAAGGTATCGCTGCATTCCAGATTCCAGAAATCGCCGGTCGGATCCGTCATGATCACGCCTTCATATTCCGAATCGCTCAGATCTTTCGACAGATTGAACTTGATGATCCGCGCCACACCGCTCTGCGCAGCGGTCACGGTCATCTCGATTCGGCCGGTCTCCTCGTTGTAGTACGCCTGCGGATCACGGAAATCATTCTTCTGTCCCAGATCGCTCGGCGGTGTCAGCTCCCAGCCGTCCATCTTCGTGAAGGAAAGCGGGCTGTCGCCTACCGCGACCATGATCTTCTCTTTGAACTCATAGGAGTCGGAGCCGGCATGACCGGTGTAGAAGAAATAGTATTTGCCGTCTACCTTAACGACCGAGCCCGTTCCGACCCATCCGTCCTGCCCGCCGCTGCGGGAGGCTTCGATCACCGGGTCATCATACTCGGTATAGGTGATGAAATCGGTGGTGGTAGTCAGATAGATGGAGTGATTGTACGAATCTCCGGCTTCCTTCAGATAGTAAAGATAGAAAACCCCATCCTCATAGTAGGGCATCGGGTCGCCTACATAGGGCTGGCTCACACTGTCCTTCTCCGGAAGGAAGAAGAGCTGATAATCGTATGCTTCTTCCTGGCTGCCGGGCGTGCGCAGCGACGCAAAATCTTTATCGTAATCAACCTTGGCGAAATCAATTCCTGCGGTCGGGCCTTTGGACGAGCTGCAGCCCGCGAGCAGCGATACCGTCAGGCACAAAACAAGGAAAACAGCCCAAAATCTTTTTGTCATAGCGGCCTCCTGAAAATAGGGAAATAGGGAGGATGGAAAAACATCCTCCCTGAAACTGATAAAATCGCTTTTTTACATGATCGGCATCTGATAGATCACGATCTTGGTGAACTCGATCGTTACGTCGCCGGCGGCTGCTGTCTCGGCAGAACCGAACTGGAACAGCAGTTCAACGTCCATATCCAGAATGAACGGATCGGTCGTGGTGAAGGTAAAGGTCTGTTCTTCGGTCGTGAAATCAATGCCCTCGGAGATACGAGGATCCCAGCCGCCTGCCGGGTTCAGGAAGAAGCCGCAGGATACCGGTTTCGTAGCTCTTGCCGTGATCTCTACCGTGAAGTAGCTGTCAGACGGAAGGGTGATGGGGCAGATCAGCTTGTTGTGCCAGTCTACATTGCCGCCATCATCGATGCGGTAGAACAGGCTGCCATCCAGGGTATAGATCGTTCCGACACCGTGCTCATTATCCTCGTCGGTACCGTTGAAGGTTTCCCAAGGATACTGCTCGCTCTTTTCAAAAGCGGTGCCCTTGCCGATCGGAGCAAAGCTCTCGATGGTCTTGAGGACTTCCTTGTCGCCTTCGAGCATTCCGAATTCCACATTCTTGATCACGATCGTGTTATTCGTCATGCCTGCCGGAGCGTTTCCGATCTGCAGACGGATCACCGGATCGTTCACACCGCGCTCTGCGGTGAAGGTTCCGGAGATCACGTAATCCTCACCTGCCGGAGCGGAGAAGCCGTTGAAGTTAACGCGTGCTTCATGGTACAGGGTTTCGCTCTCAACGAGGCACTCACCATCCATGCCGTTGGCTGCGTTGACCGTGAAGCTGTAGTAATACTTCACGCCCTCTTCGATGACCATTCCGCCAAGGCCAAGGTTCGCTTTGATGCTCCAAACACCGCCCTCGGTCGGATAGGATGCGATATTGACGATCGCGGTATCGCCTTCGTAGGCAGCCGTTGCATCCGCGCCGTCGCCAGCTTCAACCGTGAGGCCTTCGCCGGTCGCGAAATCGGAAGTATAAACCGGAACCTGCGTCTCTTCACCCGTGATCTTGTAGATCTCGACCTTATCGATCGTAACCGTGAAGTTCTCAGGAGTCGTATCTGCAGCATTGTCCGGGTTCGGAGTGATCTTGCCAAGGTTCAGGAGCAGTTCTGCGCTGCCTTCGCCTTCAGAGGTAAACGTCACTTCGATCGGAGCAACATGCTCTTCAATGCGGGCATTCCAAACCGCAGCGAAGGTAGTCCATTCCTCAGCCTTCTCGTCGCGGACGATCAGGTGAGCATAGGTCGGAACTGTGGATTTGACCCAGATCTTAACGCGGTAGTCTGCTTTTTCAAGAGCAAAGCCCGGTTTTGCAAACTGGATCGCACCGTCGCCATCGCCGGGGTTGACAATGTCAACCACATAGGCGCCTTCCTTCATTTCACCGGCAGCCTGTGCGGTTTCGCCGACACGGACTTCCCATCCGTGAGCGTCGGAAGCGGTCTGCGTGCTGAAATCGAACTCCTTAAACAGAATCGCTTCACCGGTCTGGCGGGTAACCGTCAGAGTCGCGTAAGCTTCTGCGGTCTCGCCGCCTTTGTCGGTGACACTGTAAACCAGCTCATATTCACCGGCATTCTGCGGGGTCGCTTTGCCGTTCTGGAAATCAAGTGCGGGGGTTGCCTCGACGCTGATCATGGCGGTCAGATCACCGTCCTCAGCATCGGAAGCGGTAACACCAGCCAGGACATCGATGCTGGAGCCGGCTTCAACGACCAGATCCTGCACGCCCGAGATCGAAGGCTTGGTGTTCTCTCCGCTCCCCTCCTTGCTGCCGCAGGCAGCAAGGGAGAGAGCCAGAGATAAGGTAAGTATGAAAATGAGTACTCTCTTGATGGGTTTCATTGTCTGTATCTCCTATTATTGGCCGCTTACATAGCGATCATACGCATCCTGGTAGACCTGTCGAAGACCTTCAATGTTTACCTTGCCGGTAAGCTCGCTCTGGAAGGATGCCCAATCGGAATCGGAAACACCGCCGCCAAGCAGCCAACGGATCAGGTTGGTGCGGACGTAATCATTGAAGTTGGTCTCATAGTTCGCGAGCGTATTCAGCTCTTCCAGCGTGAACTGGAGGTTCGGGCAGGGCTCAACGTTCTCCGGAATGTACGGAGTCACATACTTGGTCAGGCGCTCCAGACGAAGACGGGCACGAGGCTCCATGTTGACAACGTTGTTCCACGCGTAATCGGACAGATAGATGATACCCAGAGGCGCGTTCTGCAGACGAAGCTCGTCAGAGGTGATGCCTTCCGGCAGTTCCTTCTGAACCAGCATGCCGTTCGCATCCAGCTCTTCCTCATAAACGATACCGATCGGACCGTAGTTGATCTGAGCGGAGATCATCGGATCGTAGTAACGATCGAAGTAAGCAAGAAGGACTTCAAAGTTCGGGCAGTCCGCGAAGATGATCAGCTCGCCGGTTCCGACTTCGGGGTTGTTGGAAACGCAGGCCGTCTGTCCGCCGGGGCCGATGATCGGTGCGCAGACAATGTAGTTCTCCGGATTGGAGACAACCGTCTCACTCTCCCACCAGTAGAAAGCGCCGTAGGTCTCAACGCCCTTACCGTTGGCAAGGAAGTTATCCTGAGACTGTTCGAAGGAGACCTTATCGATCAGGCCTTCGGTGACCCAGTTCGCGATGAAGTTGGTGGCTTCCTTGAAGCGCTCGTCCTGAACGGTGTAAACGACCTGACCGTCAACAATGATGCGGTGCTCCAGGTTGTCGTTCAGTCCGAACATACCGTACAGGTCGCACTGGTTGCCCTGCCAGTTGTTGTAAACAAAGCTCAGCGGGCGCTCATCGTTGGCATTGCCGTTTCCGTTCATATCATTGTCACGGAAGTAAGCCAGCAGCGCGCTCATCTGCTCAGCGGTAAGTGCAAGTCCGTCCTCGAGGTCAGCCTCGGTGACGCCCTGAAGGGCACCGGCCTTGATGGCCTCAGCCGTCCAGTTCTTGTTCAGGAACAGAATGTTGGGGTTCTGCAGCAGACCCATCTCTTCGATTCGCGGAAGAGAATAGATCTTACCGTCTTCGACGTTGATGAGCTGAGCCTTGATGTCGGGGCGCTCTTCCAGAATCTTGGAGAAGTTCGGCATATACTCAAGGTAATCGCTGATCGGAAGCAGCACGTGGCGCTTCGCGTATTTGATGATCTCACCGGCCGTCATGCCTGCGTGATAGATCGCGTCCGGACGCTGGTCGGCGTTGCCGAAGATCAGGTTTTTCTGCTGGCCGTAAACGGATTCAGACACGTTTTCCCAGCTGACATAGACGTTGGTGCTCTCGAAAAGGTCCTGCATGATCTTCATGTCATTGTAGTCCAGAGCGGAAGCGTTCTTGGACGAATAGACCGTGAAGCCAAGCTCCTGGGCACCCTTCTCGTTGAGGATCGGCTTGGTCGGATCGGTCCACTGGAAGCCGTACTCGCTTACCAGCTTATCAACACCGGCACTTTCCTTCTTGTCCGAGCTGCTCTTGCTGCATCCCGCGAGGGAAAGCACCATCGCGGCAAGCAGGAGCCAAACAACAAATTTTTTCATTTTTTCCTCCATTTGTGAGTAGCTGAGTTTATCCCTTAAGAGATCCGATCATAACACCCTGTGCGAAGTACTTCTGAACGAACGGGTACAGGCACAGAACCGGAAGACTCGAAACGATAACCGAGACGTACTTCAGCTGGTTGGCAAGGCGATACTGCTGAAGGATCGTCTCACCGCTTCCGCCTACGGTACTTTCGGATGCGATCAGGATTTCCTTCAGAACGAGCTGCAGCGGATACTTTTTCTCATCCTGCAGGAAGATCATCGCATTGAAGTAGCTGTTCCACTGACCGACCGCGTAATACAGCGCCATAACCGCGATAACCGCCTTGGACAGCGGGATAACGACCTCGGTAAAGATGCGGAACTGTCCCGCGCCGTCGATCGTGGCTGCCTCGATCAGGCCATCCGGAATGCTCGATTCGAAGAAGGTCTTGGTCATGAACAGGTTCCAAACCGACAGGATCGCCGGAAGAATGACCGCCCAGATCGTGTTAACCAGGCGCAGGCTGCTCATAACGTTGTAGAACGGGATCAGACCGCCGCCGAAGAACATCGGGATGATGAAGTAGATCATGAATCCCTTCTTTCCGGGAAGCGTCTTGCGGCTGAGCGCCCAGCCGGCCGGGATCGTAACGATCAGGGAAAGCACGACTGTCAGGAGCGTATAGATGATCGTGTTCAGGTAACCTCTCCACACATCTCCGCGTTCCATGATCTTGGCAAAGCCCTCAAACGTGATTCTGACCGGGTACAGGATGACCTCGCCGCCCAGCACCGCGTCCGGATCGGAGATGGAAGCGATAATGATGAAGTACAGCGGGTAGATAATGATCAAGGCAAGCAGCAGCAGGAAGAAACCGTTGATGACATAGAATATCTTGTCACCCATGGTATCCCGGAGCGCGTTTTTTCTTTTACTCATCTCATCTGCCCTCCTTACCACAGCGAATTCTCAGAGAATCTCTTACTTGTCGTATTCGCGATGACAAGCAAGATGACATTGATGATCGAGTTGAACAGACCGATCGCGGTCGCGTAAGCCTGATCCGGAACACCGGTAAGACCTCGCTTGTACACGTAGGTCGAGATCAGCTCACTGACTGCCAGGTTGCCGTCGGTCTGCATCAGCAGGGCCTTCTCGTAACCGACACCCATCAGACCGCCGATGGACATGATGAGCATGACACTGATCATCGGCATGATCGCGGGCAGGTCAACATGGATGACTCGCTGGAAACGAGTCGCTCCATCGAGGATCGCGGCTTCATGCTGCTGCGGGTCGACGTTCGAGAGGGCTGCGATGTAGATAACCGCGCTCCATCCGAAATCCTGCCAGTTGCTGGAAAGGATGTACATCGGACGGAAAGCCGAGCTCTCAAGGAAGTAGGAATACCGCTCGCCACCGGCATGCTCCACGATGTTGTTCACAAGGCCGTAGCGTCCAAAGAACAGGGTCAGCATACCAACCAGAACGACCAGCGAAATGAAATGCGGCGCCGTAAAGATCGTCTGGAGGAATTTCGCCGTTTTCTTGCCCTTCAGCGCATTCAGCATCAGGGACACCAGGATCGGAAGCGGGAAACCGATAATAAAGCCGTAGATACAGATGAGGAAGGTATTCTTCATCAGCGGCCAGAACTGAGGATCGGAGAAGAAACGCTTGAAGTTATCCAGTCCGACCCAGATCGTGTCGGGAGAAAAGATCTTGTCACCGGGCATGAAGTCCTGGAACGCGATCAACACGCCGTAGATCGGCATGTAGTTGAACAGGAAAACAACCAAGACCGCCGGGAAGATCATGACAAGGAAGGGCGCATTCTCCCTCAAAGCCTTCAGCTTCTTGTTTTCGAGAGCCGGGCCGTTTTGGTTCTTTTTTCCGGAGTTTGACGCCTTGGGAGTGCTTTTAACAGCTTCCATTTTTATCCTCCTTTAGCCTTAAAAATCGTAGGATTTGCAGACAGGCGCGTTAGCCTCGGAAGATTCCGCATCATACCAGATCAAGTTGTTGCCGGTCTTCTTGTCAAAGAGCTGGATCAGCTTCGGGCGAGTCGTGAAATTGACGGTCTTGCCCATAGAAACATCGGTCTCCAGATCAACGGTCGGAATCAGCATGACAACCTCGTCCGTGCCGCAGTTGGCATGGATGTTGTACTCGCTGCCCATCATCTCGCTGACTTCGATCTTCGCTGTCAGTTCGCCCTGTCCGACCGTAACGTGCTGCGGACGAATACCGGCTATGATATCGCAAGGCTCGACCTTGTTCTGCGTCAGTGCCTTCTGCTGGAACTCATCCAGAACAAACTTCACACCGCGGATCTCCGCGACATACTTTCCGTCTTCCTTCAGAAGCTTGCAGTTGTCAAAGAAGTTCATGACCGGCATGCCGATGAAGCCGGCGACAAACAGGTTGACAGGTTTGTTGAAAACTTCCTGAGGAGTACCGATCTGGTTGACATAACCGTCCTTCATGATGACGATTCGATCGCCGAGCGTCATCGCTTCCGTCTGGTCATGGGTAACATACATAAAGGTCGTGTTGATGCGCGAACGGAGCTTGATGATCTCAGCACGCATCTGGTTGCGGAGCTTCGCGTCCAGGTTGGACAGCGGCTCGTCCATCAGGAACACTTTGGGGTCACGAACCATCGCTCGTCCGATGGCAACACGCTGGCGCTGACCGCCGGAAAGCGCTTTGGGCTTACGCTCAAGATACTGGGTGATATCCAGGATCTCTGCTACTTCGCGAACCTTCTTGTCGATGACATCTTTCGGTGTTTTACGCAGCTTGAGCGCAAAAGCCAGATTGTCATAAACCGTCTTGTGCGGATAAAGCGCATAGTTCTGGAAAACCATCGCAATATCACGGTCCTTAGGAGCTACATCGTTTACGAGTCTGTCATCGATGTACAATTCACCGTCCGAGATTTCCTCAAGGCCGGCTACCATGCGCAGCGTTGTGGACTTTCCGCATCCGGAAGGTCCGACCAAAACAATAAACTCCTTGTCTGCGATATGCAGGTTGACGTCGTGAACGGCTGTCACCTTATTGTCGTAGACTTTTTTGAGTCCTTTAAGGATGACTTCTGACATGTTTCCTGTCTCCTCCTTTTCAGTTTTAACTCTCCCGCCGAGTTAACATAGAAAAGTTTACGTCTTGTCGAATGTGTACAAAATGTAAACTTGTGATGTCATAAAGTATACATTATAATTTACTTTATGTCAATTACAGCCTTGTCGGACGCTCTATTTTTGTTCATATTCCCCAACAGCCGTGCGTCAATTATGTGCACAATCCCCAGTATTCGAAAAAAAGCAAACGCAGTGTTTACATTTTGTAAACGTTGCTTTAATTCATTTCCTATGTTATGATTTGATTCACTTAGCTAAAAACAGAAAGAGGCTCAGAATGGCACTGAAAAGAGTCACCATGCAGGATATCGCAGATGCCTGCGGCTTATCGCGCAACACGGTTTCAAAAGTTTTTAACGGAAGAGGTATTGTTCCGGAATCAACACAAAAAATGGTTCTCGCAAAGGCGCAGGAGCTCGGTTATCATCAGCTTCCGTCAGCTTCAAACCGCAATGCGCGCAAGGCGCAGGGAAGCATTGCACTGCTCACGCAGCACAAACTGCTGAATCACGGATTCGGCTCTGTTTTTATGACCAGTTTCACCGACCAGCTCTCCCGCGCCGGATTCAGCCTGAAGATCTTCGAAATCTCCCCGCAGGAGCTTGCCGCACGGCAGCTGCCCCCGCGGCTTGATCTGGAGGATACCCTCGGTTTTCTCGGAATCGAATTATTTGACAAGCAATACCTCGATCTGATCTGTTCGCTGAATAAGCCCACGGTTTTTGTTGATGCCCATGCTCACGCGTGCCGCGATCTTCTTTCCTGCGACGTGATTTCGATGGAAAACATCGGGAACGAACATCTTCTTGTCACGCGCATGATCAAAGCCGGCGCCAAGCGCATCGGGTTTGTCGGTGATATCGAGCACTGCAACAGCTTCTATGAGCGCTGGGTCGGGTATTTTCTCGCTTTGAGAGATGCCGGGCTTGAACTCGATCAAAGCCTTTGCATTCTCGCGGATGACAGTGAGGATTACGGCAACACCGATTGGATCCTGCAGCAATTGGCAAACATGCCGTCCCTCCCGGACGCCTTCGCGTGTGCCAACGACTTTCTCGCCATTCACCTCATGACCGCTCTCAAACGTCTGGGGCTTTCCATTCCTTCCGATATTATGGT
>ONYR01000183.1 GCA_900322165.1 uncultured Eubacteriales bacterium | reverse complement strand
CTGGCTTTTGCAGATCCTTCCTACAGCTTTTATCCGGTCTGGGCCAATCTCTTCGGGATCCCATTCAAAAAGATCGAGCTGCGGGATCATCTTTATATTGATCCGGCGGACTACCGGGGCCTTTCGGAAACGCTCCTCATCTGCAATCCGAATGCACCGACCTCGACTGCGATGAGCGCTTCACAGATCGAATCCCTGCTGAAGGAAGATCCGGAGCGGCTGGTGATCGTGGACGAGGCTTACGTTGATTTCGGCGCGGAATCGATGGTTCCGTATATTCATGCCTACCCGAATCTGCTGGTGATCCAGACCTTTTCCAAATCCAGATCCCTTGCGGGCGCTCGGCTTGGATTTGCCATGGGGCAGAAGGTGCTGATCGATGCGGTCAAAACGGTCAAAAACTCCTTTAATTCCTACACGGTCAACCGTCTGACGCTGCAGATGGGACAGGCCGCAATGGAGGATGAGGCATATTTCGAGAAGACACGTCAGCAGATCATGGAAACCAGAGAGAAAACCAAGCTGGCGCTGCGTGAGCTGGGGTTTGAAGTGCCGGATTCCGGGACGAACTTCCTGTGGGCGAAGCATCCTTTGAAAAGCGGCAGCGAGCTGTATCTTAAGCTGAAGGCGCGCGGGATTCTTGTTCGTCATTTCTCAAGCCCTGAGCTAAATGAGTATCTTCGCATCACGATCGGAAGCCCGGAAGATATGAAGGAGCTGGTACGGGTGATTCGAGAACTCGTTGGTGAGCGATAAGGAGGAAGCGAATGCGGACTGCAGTTATTGAAAGAGAAACCAAAGAGACAAAGGTTTTCGTTTCCTTGAATTTGGACGGAAGCGGTACCTACAGCAATAAGACCGGTGTCGGATTTTTTGACCATATGCTCGACGTGTGTCTGAAGCAGACGCCTTTTGACGTCGAGATCAATGCAGAGGGAGACCTTCAGGTCGATGCCCATCACACGGTGGAGGATGTCGGGATCGCGCTTGGTAAAGCACTCACTGAGGCGCTCGGAGACTGCCGCGGCATCAACCGGTACGGATTCTTTATCCTGCCGATGGATGAAGCGCTGGTGCTGACCTCGATCGATATCAGCGGACGTGGCTATCTCGCGTACGATGTACCGCTCCACGCGCAGAAAGTCGGAGATTTCGACACTGAACTCTCACTTGAATTCTTTACCGCGCTGGCCCGGTGTGCGAATCTGACCCTGCACATCAAGGAGCTTGCCGGTGTCAACACGCATCACATTTTGGAAGGCGTGTTTAAATCCTTCGGACGGGCGCTGGCCATGGCCGTAGCGATCGATCCGGCCAAAAAGGATGTTATCCCGTCTACCAAGGGTGTACTGTAAAGGAGTGCGGCATGATAGCGGTCATTGATTACGATGTCGGCAATCTGTTTTCACTTCAGGCTTCGCTTAGCGCCTTGTCGGTCGATTCCGTGCTGACAGGGGATCCGGAGGTGATCCACCGTGCGGATGGGATCATTCTCCCCGGGGTCGGAGCCTTCGGAGACGCCGCGGATAAGCTGGAACAATATGGCTTGAAAGACTGCCTTCGAAGCGAGGCAGCCAGCGGGAAGATGATGCTCGGGATCTGCCTTGGCATGCAGCTTCTTTTTGAAGAAAGCGAAGAGTACGGCCGCCATGAAGGGCTCGGGCTGCTGAAGGGGAAGGTCAGATCGCTGCGGGAGGCGATTCAGAATCCCGAAGCGATCGTTCCGCATATGGGGTGGAATGAGCTCGAAACAGCCCGGAAGGACGAACTGACAGGGGGGCTGCCTGAGCATCCGTTCGTCTATTTTGTCCATTCTTACTATGCGGATGAGTGTGAAGACTCGCTTGTTGCGTACGCAGAGTACGAAGGCGTTAAGGTTCCGGGGATCGTCCGCAGGGAAAATGTTGTCGGCATGCAGTTTCATCCGGAAAAGAGCGGCTCGGTCGGGCTTGCGCTTTTGAAAGCATTTGCCGACATGTGCGGCAGGAAAGAATAACGAGGAAATACCATGCAGATTTGGCCAGCGATCGACTTACTTGGCGGGGCGGCGGTTCGGCTCTCCAAAGGGGACTATGCGAAATCGACCGTCTACTTTAAGGATCCCTCAAGGATCCTGGAATTCTTTGAAAAAGCCGGGGCTTCGCATCTGCATGTGGTGGATCTTGACGGAGCCAGGGACGGCGAGACCGTCAACTTTGCCACGATCCAGACGCTCTGCCGCTTAAGCTCGATGGAGATTGAAGTGGGCGGCGGGATCCGCGATGAAGAGCGGATCAAACGGTATCTGGATCTTGGTGTCAAACGGGTCATTCTTGGAACCGCAGCTGCGGAGGATCCGGAATTCCTTCAGGAAATGGTAAGCCGCTACGGTGATGCGATCGTTGTCGGCGTGGATGCCAAGGACGGAAAGGTTGCGGTGCGGGGATGGCTGAACGTCCGCGAAATGAATGCGGAGGAGTTTTGCCAAAGCTGCTGCGAGATGGGCGTTTCGCACATCATCTATACGGATATTTCGCGAGACGGAATGATGCGCGGATGCAACCTTCCGCTCTATGAGCGTCTGCATCAAAAGCTTCGCTGCACGCTGACCGCATCGGGCGGCGTGAGCAGTGAGGAGGACATTCGGGCGCTGCGCGAGATCGGGATCGAAGCGGCCATCGTCGGCAAAGCGATCTATGAAGGGAAGCTCGATCTGTCCAAGGTAATCGCGATCGGTAAGGGAGAGACGGCTGCGGCACGCGGCTGAGCTCTTCGTGTGAGGAAGACTATGCTGGCAAAACGAATCATACCCTGTCTTGACATCAGGGACGGAAGAGTGGTAAAAGGAAAGAACTTTGAAGGGATCCGTGACGTGGATGATCCGGTTGCGATGGCAAGGTATTACAATGCCTCGGGCGCGGATGAACTCGTGTTCTACGACATCACGGCTTCCTTTGAAGGGCGCAAGCTTTTCACCGAGATGGTGCGCGACGTAGCGTCGCAGATCTTCATCCCGCTGACGGTTGGCGGAGGCATCGAATCGGTCGATGATTTTGAGCGCGTGCTGACAAGCGGTGCGGATAAAGTGAGCGTGAACTCCGGTGCGCTGAAAAACCCGGAGCTGATCGGGGAAGCGGCTAAGAAGTACGGTGACCAATGTGTGGTGCTTTCGATCGACTGTAAACGAGTCGGATCGGAATTTCACGTCTTTTCCAAGGGCGGACGGGTCGATACCGGAAGAAAGCTGAAGGAATGGGCGAAGGAAGGCACCGAGAGAGGCGCCGGGGAGATCGTCCTTAACAGCATGGACACGGACGGTGTCAGGCAAGGCTTTGACCTTCCGATGCTCGCGGAGCTGTCGGAGATGAACGTGCCGATCATTGCGTCGGGCGGAGCCGGCAGCATCGAAGACTTCAAAGCGCTTTTCGAAACACTGCCGAAAGTGACGGCAGGGCTTGCGGCTTCGATCTTCCATTACCGCACGGTCAAAATCGATGAGCTGAAGCGATATTTAAACGATAACGGTGTCAATGTTCGGTTAGTGTGAGGTGATCGTATGGATCAGAGAATCAATGGACTGAAATTTGATGAAAAAGGCCTGATCCCGGCAGTGGTTCAGGATTTCTATACCAAAGAGGTGCTGACGGTCGCGTATATGAACCGGGAAAGCCTGGAGATTACGTTTAAAGAGGGCTATACCTGCTTTTGGTCGCGCTCAAGAAACTGTCTCTGGCGCAAGGGGGAGACAAGCGGCCATACTCAAAAGGTCGTTCGGATCACCGCGGACTGCGACTTTGATGCGCTGGTCGTGGAGGTCATTAAGAACGGCCCGGCCTGCCATCTCGGAACAGAGAGCTGCTTTACCAACGTGATCGAGGATCAGGGCGAAAGCGAGTTCAATCCCGGGGATCTCTATCACCTGCTGCAAACGCGCAAGGAAGAGATGCCGGAGGGCAGTTATACGAGCTACCTCTTTGAAAAGGGCCTTGACAAGATCCTGAAGAAGGTCGGTGAAGAATCGACCGAAGTCATCATTGCCGCGAAATCCGAGGAAGGCAACGGTGAGCTGATCTATGAGCTGGCGGACCTGTATTATCACGCGCTGGTTCTGATGGTCGAAAAAGGGGTTACGCTGGATGAGGTCCGCAAAGAGCTGGCCTCACGCCATGTGATCGATAAAAAAGTGAAACAGGAGAAGATGAGTGCAGCGCATTAAGAAGAGTCCGCGGCTTTTGCAGCGGTGGATACCGGATTATTACGTGAAATCGATCGGCGATATCGATTATGAAGCACTTTGGAAGGCGGGGATAAGGACCCTGCTGTTTGACAACGACAACACGATCCTTACCTACGATACGCTGGAGATCTCCGAGGAAACACAGCGTCTGTTTGCGTGGCTGAAAGAGAGAGGATTTGCGCTCTGGATCATCTCGAACGGGAGAAAGGCAAGGGTAAAAGCGCTCACGGCTTCCTTGCAGGTCCATGGGATCGCAAAGGCCGGAAAGCCGCTGACACGAGGGGCAAGGTATATCCTTTGTGAAACAGAAAGTGAGCCTGCGTCCTGCGCGATCATCGGGGACCAGGTCTTTACCGACGTCTGGTGCGGAAATGAATGCGGAATGACGTCCGTTTGGGTGCATCCGATCTCACTGGAGATCGATGAGGCCGTTACACGCGTTAAAAGGCCCTTAGAACGCGTTTTGCTTGCCATTTTGAGGATTTCCCCATCGGAGTGGGACAATGCGGAGGAAGCGCCATGGAAGCGGTTTTAGGAGCAAACGGAAAAAAGGCGGCCGTGATGAGAGTTCGCGGAACGACGAAACTGCTCTGCGTGATCGGGTGCCCGGTGGAGCACACGCTCTCGCCTTATATCCATCAGATCCTGATCGACCATGCGGGCGATGATTTCGCCTATGTGCCGTTCCGCGTGGAAAAGGAAAACGTTCACGAGGCCATTCAAGGCGCACTGGCGCTAGGAATCGAGGGGATCAACGTGACGATTCCTCACAAGCAGGCGGTCATGGCCGAGACGGTTTCCCTTGATTTCAGTGCGAAGCTTGTCGGAGCGGTCAATACCCTGAAGAGAACGCCGGAGGGCTACGTAGGCTATAACACGGATGTGGACGGTTTCGGAAAGCTGGTTGACATCGGACAGGTGCCGGTGAAAGGCAATCCGGTCCTCATTCTCGGGGCCGGCGGAGCCGCGCGAAGTGCGGTGGCCGTCAGTTTCCTCAAGGGCGCTTCTGAGATTCGGATCTGGAACCGGACGAGGAAGCGGGCGGAGGATCTGAAGGCGGAATTCGAAGCCACACTCCGAGCCCTGGGAGAAAACGTTCCTGCGATCCGTGTCCTTAGTGATGAAGCGCTGCTGGAAGAAGATCATGCGATCGTCTTTAACACGACCTCGGCCGGCATGTATCCGAAGATCGAGACGCTTCCGGTGGAAGCCGAGGCGTTTTACCGAACTGTGCGATTCGGGCTCGATATGGTCTTCAATCCGGCGGAAACCGGTTTTATGAGAAAGATCCGTGAAAACGGCGGGTTTGCTCTCGGCGGAAGATCGATGCTGTTCTACCAAGGCATGAGATCTTATGAGATCTGGACGGGACGCGAGTTTTTCAAGGCACAGGCGGATCAAATGCACGAAGCGTTCCTGAAGGCGTCCGAGGAGGTACTTTCATGAAACGAAGCGTCGTTGTGATGGGGTTTATGGGAAGCGGGAAAAGCACGGCCGGAAGGCTGCTGGCACAAACGCTTGGTACGGCTTTTCATGACCTGGACGAGCTGATCGAGGCTTCACAGAAGAAAACCATTTCCCGGATCTTTGCGGAAAACGGGGAAGCCTTCTTTCGAAATCTGGAAACCGAGCAGCTGAAAGAGTGGCTCGAGGACTCCGAGGAGGGGGTTCTTGCCCTTGGCGGAGGGACTCCGCTGCGAGAGCAAAACCGCGAGGTCTTGAAACAGTCCGGTGCACTGTGCGTCTATCTGAAAGTGAATCCTGAGACGGTTGTCGAAAGGCTTATGAATGATCAGACAAGGCCGTTGCTTGCAGGATGCGCGGACGAGGCAGAAAAGCTGGAAAAGGTAAGAACGCTTTTAAGCGCGCGTGAGTCCGTGTACGAGTCAGCGGCCGGTCTTGTGGTCGAAACCGACGGGAAAACGCCGGAGGCGGTCGCAGAAGTTATTGCTGAAGCAATCGCTGAGGCAAATCGCTTAAGCGGTGAAAGGGAGGTGAGATGGTGAAGAAACGGAAAATTCTTGTGATGAACGGGCCGAATCTCAATTTCCTTGGGATCCGCGAGCCGGGCATCTACGGCAGGCAGTCGTACGAAGCGCTGGTCGGCTGCCTGAAGGAGCAGGCGGAAAAACTCGGGGTGGAGATCGAGTGTTATCAGTCCAACCATGAGGGAGCGCTGATCGACCGGATCCAGCAGGCGTACTTTGAAAAGATCGATGGCGTTGTCATCAACCCGGGCGCGCTGACACATTACAGCTACGCGCTGCGGGACGCGATCGCGTCGGTGGAGCCGATTCCGTTTGTGGAGGTGCATCTTTCGAACGTCATGGACCGAGAGAGCTTCCGGCATGTTTCGGTGACGAAGGAGGTCTGCATCGATCAGATCAGCGGGCTGGGATTTGAGTCTTACGTGAAGGGAATGGAAAAGCTAATCGCACATTTCAGGGCGGAAGATGAAAAAAACAGTTGAAAAAAGGCTTGAAATCAAGTAAACTTACAAAGAATAACCTGTGTCAGCAATGACGAAACTTACGAAGAAAGAAATTTAGGAGGAATTACGTATGGCAGACTTTCTCAGCGCCGGCGAATTCAGAAATGGCATGACCGTCAAGTACAATGGCGGCGTATATCAGATTATCGAGTTTCAGCATGTCAAGCCCGGCAAGGGCGCGGCGTTTGTCCGCACCAAGATGAAGGGTGTCAATGTTAATGGTGTGATCGAAAACTCCTTCCGTCCTACCGAAAAGTTTGAGAAGGCCGAGATCGTCCGTAAAGATATGCAGTATCTCTATAAAGACGGAGATATGTATAACTATATGGATCTGGAAACCTACGACCAGATCGCGCTCAGCGAGGAGCAGGTCGGCGATGCCATGAAGTTCGTCAAAGAGAACGAAATGGTTAAGATCATGTCCCACGAAGGTGTCGTTTTCAGCGTTGAAGCGCCTCAGTTTGTTAACCTTGAGGTTACCTACACGGAGCCCGGCGCCAAGGGCAACACCGCTACCAACACGCTGAAGCCTGCTACGGTTGAGACCGGCGCTACCGTTAACGTTCCGCTGTTTATCAATACCGGAGATATCATTCAGATCGATACGCGGACGGGAGAGTATCTGGGCCGCGGCTAACAGAGAGAACCAAGGGGTACGAGATGAGCAAGACAATTTTCAAAGGTTCAGGCGTAGCCATCGTGACTCCGTTTAACGAAAACGGAGTGAATTTCGATGTGCTCGATGAGCTGATCGAGTTCCAAATTCAAAACCATACCGATGCGATCATTATCACCGGTACGACCGGTGAAGCATCGACAATGACCGATGAAGATCAGATCGAAGCGATCCATCATACCGTCATGACGGTCAATCACCGCGTTCCGGTCATCGCCGGCTGCGGCTCCAACGACACCAAGCATGGTGCGGAGCTGAGCAGAATGGCGGAGAACGCCGGCGCGGATGCCCTGCTGAGTGTAACGCCTTACTACAACAAAACCACACAGAAAGGCCTGATCGAGCACTACAAGCGGATCTGCGGCGCCGTTTCGGTTCCCGTGATCCTTTACAATGTGCCCGGCCGTACCGGCATGAACCTAAAGCCGGAGACCGTTGCTTCCATTATGGACGCATGCGGTAATGTTGTCGGTGTCAAGGAGTGCAACTTTGATCAGGTCGGTGAGATCATCCGTCTCTGCGGTGAGGACGTTCAGGTCTTCTCCGGTGAGGACGCGATGGCGGTCCCGCTGATGAGCCTTGGCGGAAGCGGCGTGATCTCCGTGCTGGCCAATGTTGCGCCGGCATATGTCTCTGAGATGATGCATGCCTGCCTTGAAGGCGACTATCAGAAGGCCGGAAAAATGCAGGTCAAGGCACTGCCGATGGTGAGTGCGCTTTTCTGCGAAACGAGCCCGATTCCTGTCAAGGAAGCCCTGAACCAGATGGGCTATGCAGTCGGAGAGTGCCGTCTGCCGCTGACAACCATGGAAGAGGCCAACAAGGAAAAGCTGATCAAGGCAATGAAGGAATTTGGCCTTCTGGCATAATGTAACGAATAAGGACGGGCGTTTCAGTCCGTCCTTTCATTTTTAAGAGGTGCATGATGCGTACAAACGGAATCTTAATGCCGGTCTTTTCACTTCCGTCCGCTTACGGAATCGGAGACATGGGACCGGAAGCCTATCGTTTTGTCGATTTCCTGGATAAGGCCGGACAGAGCTTCTGGCAGATCCTGCCGCTGAATCCGACCAATTACGGAGATTCTCCCTACCAGTCATTCTCTACCTTTGCGGGCAATCCGTATTTTGTCAGCCCGGATCTTCTGATCGAGGACGGTCTGCTGACGGAAGACGAGGTCGATTCCTTCGATTTCGGGGATGACCCAGAGCATGTCAACTACGGAAAGCTCTACAACAACCGTCTTCCGATGCTCAAGATCGCGTTCTCGCGCTTTGAGGGCGGTGAGGATTATGAGCGCTTTGTCACGGAGAACAATGAGTGGCTGGACGGTTACGCGCTCTTCATGACCATCAAAAACCTGCATCAGGACAAAGGCTGGACGGACTGGGAGGATGATTACCGTTTCCGGAAGCCCGAAGCGATCGAACGCGTACGCTGTGAGCACGCTGATCTGATCGATCTCTATAAGTTCATCCAATATGAATTCGACCTTCAGTGGAAAGCCCTGAAGGCTTATGCCAACGAAAAAATGATCCGCATCATCGGTGATGTTCCGATCTATGTCGCCTATGACAGTGCGGACGTGTGGGCGAACCCCGGTCAGTTTTATCTCGATGAGGATCTGCAGCCTGTCAAGGTTGCCGGATGCCCTCCGGATGCGTTCTCCGAGGACGGCCAGCTCTGGGGCAATCCGCTGTATCTCTGGGATAAGATGGCAGAGGGAGAGGAGCCGTTCCGCTGGTGGAGAAAACGTGTCGCGAGAGCCCTCGAGCTTTACGATGTCATCCGCATCGACCATTTCCGCGGCTTTGAATCGTATTATACGATCCCATACGGCAACAAGACGGCCGCAGGCGGCAAATGGGTCAAAGGTCCAGGTATGAGCCTGTTTAAGGCTATTCAGGCCGATTATCCGGGGGAGGATCTCCCGATCATTGCCGAAGACCTTGGCTTCCTGACGCCGGAGGTCAAGCAGCTTCTGAAGGACTCCGGCTTCCCGGGCATGAAGGTCCTGCAGTTTGCTTTTGACAGCCGCGAGGAGAGCGATTATCTCCCGCACAACTTTACCAGGAACTGTGTCGCCTATACCGGCACGCACGATAACGATACG
>ONYR01000181.1 GCA_900322165.1 uncultured Eubacteriales bacterium | reverse complement strand
TAGCGGCAGACGGTTTTCACGGATCCTATTTCCCCTGCCCTGAGAAGACAGATAAAGCCTTTATTGAGATGTTCGGGGATGATACCGATGACTTTCTGGCCAAGGGCGGCGTGAAGTGGCTGCACGCGCAGGGCTGCAGCGTGATGACCATGTCTCCGGATAAGAAGGATTACGGGCATCACAGCTACCCGCTCGAGCGGATCGAGGCAGCGGTGCGGTTTTTGCAGGAGAATGGTCATAGCAAGATCGGGATCATCGGACTCTCTACGACAGGGATGGTCGCGCTCGTGGCGGCTTCGCTGATTCCGGACATCACGCTTACGGTTGCGCTTTCGCCGTCCGATTTTGTGATGGAAGGCTTTTATCAGGACAATCTGGACGGGATGCATGAACGACCGGGCGAGGGTGAGTCGACGCTGACCTGGCGCGGGGAACCGCTGCCTTACCTGCCCTACGCTTACAGGCATCCCGATTACTGGAAGAAGATCCAGGCGGACACCAAAGCCTACGGCGACATGGTCGTTTCGCGGCCGATGTTTGACGAGTCTGAGGAAAAGCACCCGCTGCAGGAGGCGGAAAAGATCAAAGTTGAGAACATTCGCGGCCACATCATTTTCGGCGGTGCGGAGGATGACGTGCTTTGGGACACCTGCAAGTACATTCGGCGCATGGTCGCGCGGCTGGGCGAAAAGGAGCATGCCTGCACCTTCGAAGCCGTGACGCGTGAACATGGGACTCATTTCGTGCTGCCTGAGGGGATGCTGAAGGGGATGGCGCCGAACTGGCTTGTCGACTTCTTTGTCACGTACGCGTTCAAGGAAGCCAAAGGATTCAAGAAAGAATGCCGGGAAACGAGGCTCGAGCTGGAGCACTCAATTTCTCGTGCCATCGCGAGGTGGTAATTATGTTATATATCATGCGGCATGGCCGGACGGATTGGAATGATCTGGCGAAACTGCAGGGCCAGACGGACATTCCGCTGAATGAAGACGGCCGAGCGCTGGCTCGCGTGGCTGCCCGCGAATACCGGGACGTGCATCTGGACCTCTGCTACTGCTCACCGCTGCTGCGTGCGCGGGAGACGGCCGAGATCTTGCTCGCCGGGCGGGAGGTGCCGATTCAGTTTGACGATCGTCTGAAGGAGATGAACTTCGGTGTCTGCGAGGGGATCACGGACTATTTCACGGATCCTACCTCGCCGATCCACAACTTCTTCCAGCACCCGGAGCTCTACACCGAGCCGGTGGAAGGCGCGGAGAGCATGGATGAGCTGTTTGCGCGGACCGGCAGCTTTCTTCGCGAGTGCGTATACCCAAGGCTCGCTGAAGGTGCGGACATTCTCATCGTCGGGCACGGTGCCATGAACTGCAGCATTGTCTGCCAGGTTCTCGGTCTGCCTGTTTCCGAGTTCTGGTCCCGCGGGATCCCGAACTGCAAGATGATCCGGTTGATCGAATGATACCGGCGGCCGGAACGGAACCGCTGAGCTCGGTTTGGTTATAGGTAAACAGAAACAGGAGCGGCCACGTGGCTGCTCCTGTTTTGTGTTTGCGTCATTGTGTGATTATTTCAGGTATTCTGTAAAGAATGTCTCGAGCTTGTCGAACGGGATCGCGTTCTTGCCGCCGCCATCGTACAGGTCGGTGTGGGACGCACCCGGGATGATGAGCAGTTCCTTGTTCTCCGTGTACTTGCTGTCCTTGACCATGTTCGCGTAGGCGTCTTTGCCAAAGTAGCAGGAATGCGCCGCGTCGCCATGCATGATCAGAACCGCGCTGCGGATCTCGTTGGAATACTGGAGGATCGGCTGATTCATGAAGGATTCGCACCCGATCACGTTCCAGCCGCCGTTGGAGTTGAGCGAGCGTGCATGGTAGCCGCGGCTTGTCTTGTAATAATCGTAGTAATCCTTGACAAAGTACGGAGCGTCCTCAGGCAGCGGATCGACCACGCCGCCACCGAGCTTGTACTCTCCCGCCTTCAGATCCTCAAGGCGCTGCGCACACATCGCGGCACGTTTCTCATAGCGGGCTTCTTCGCTGTCTTCCGCGTCGAAATAGCCCTTGGCATTGACACGGGTCATGTCGTACATGGTCGAAGCCACGGTCGCTTTGATGCGGGTATCCAGCGCGGCTGTGTTCAGCGCCATGCCGCCCCATCCGCAGATCCCGATGATGCCGATGCGCTCCGGGTCCACCCGGTCGCAGAGCGAGAGAAAGTCCACCGCGGCCATAAAGTCCTCGGTGTTGATGTCCGGCGAAGCCATGTAGCGCACGCTGCCGCCGCTTTCGCCGGTAAAGGACGGATCAAACGCGATCGTCAGAAAGCCGCGCTCTGCCATGGTCTGCGCATACAGGCCTGCGCACTGTTCCTTCACTGCCCCGAACGGCCCGCAGACCGCGATCGCCGGGAGCTTTTCCTGCGCATTTTTCGGTACATACATGTCTGCCGCTAGGGTGATGCCGTAGCGGTTTACGAACGTCACCTTGCTGTGATCGACTTTTTCACTCTTCGGAAATGTCTTATCCCAATCCTGCGTCAGGTTCAGTTCTTCTTTCATGATCATGATGGATGCCTCCCTTTTTACTTATCATTGTCTATAGTATAACTCGTTGCGATCCATCGCTCAAATGGTTATAATGAATATAATATTATTCCATTTTTGAATATCACGCTCATTCATGAGCCACACCG
>ONYR01000119.1 GCA_900322165.1 uncultured Eubacteriales bacterium | reverse complement strand
TATTCTAACAGTTTAGGCAACGAGATGTCCCATGCCTATGGCTGGCTGCCATAAACCAAGGGGCAAATATATAGTAACAGGGTGTGTAGCGGGTTATTTCTTCTCGATGTTGGTGTGTCGTTGTAGAAATTTATCTAATATGATATATTTTTAACAAACTCCCTTGACATTGCGTGCTGAGCGTGTTATCCTTTACATGGTTGATCGTTAAAAATATAACAAGTTGCCTTCAACTAAATATTCACCAGTTTTGGGAGGTAAAAGAAATGCAGAGATTTACGAATCCGCGCGATTTGTACCATGGTAAAGGGGCGCTTGAGGCGCTGAAGCTTTTGAAGGGCAAGAGAGCTGTGATCTGTGTCGGCGGCGGCTCCATGAAGCGTTTTGGTTTCCTCGACCGTGCGAAGCAGTATCTGGAAGAGGCCGGTATGGAAGTGGCGCTGATTGAAGGGATCGAGTCCGATCCTTCCGTTACGACCGTTATGAACGGCGCGCAGAAGATGCTTGAGTTCCAGCCTGACTGGATCGTTGCGATCGGCGGCGGCTCGCCCATCGACGCGGCGAAGGCGATGTGGATCAAATATGAGTACCCGGAGATCACCTTCGAAGAGATGTGCAAGGTTTTCGGAATTCCGGAGCTGCGTCACAAGGCTCGCTTCGTTGCTGTTTCCTCCACGTCCGGCACCGCGACCGAGGTTACCGCATTCTCCATCATCACCGACTATGAGAAGGGTATCAAATACCCGATCGCTGACTTCCAGATCACGCCGGATGTCGCTATCGTTGATCCCGAGCTGGCTGAGACCATGCCGAAGAAGCTTGTCGCTCACACCGGTATGGACGCGCTGACCCACGCGGTCGAGGCCTATGTTTCCACCGCCGGTTCCGACTACACCGATCCGATGGCGCTGCATGCCATGACCATGATCAAGAACGACCTTGTTGATTCCTACAACGGCAACATGGACGCCCGCGACCGCATGCACAACGCTCAGTGCCTTGCCGGCATCGCGTTCTCCAGCGGCCTTCTTGGTATCGTTCACTCCATGGCGCACAAGACCGGCGCCGTCTTCCAGGATTACGGTGCACACATCATCCACGGCGCAGCCAACGCGATGTACCTGCCCAAGGTTATCGCCTTCAACGCGAAGGACGAGCGTGCAGCAGAGCGCTATGCGTTCATCGCTGATTACCTTGGTCTCGGCGGAGAGACCCGGGATGAGAAGATCGCAGCCCTGATTGCGTTTGTCCGCAGCCTGAATGACAAGCTGAACATCCCTCACGGCATCAAGTTCTACGGTGCGGACAGCTATCCGACCGAGCAGGGCTTCGTTCCGGAGCATGTCTTCCTTGAGCGTCTCCCGCAGATCGCGAAGGAAGCCATCGGCGACGCCTGCACCGGTTCCAACCCGCGCCAGCCCTCTCAGGAAGAGATGGAAAAGCTGCTCAAGTGCTGCTACTATGACACGGAAGTCGATTTCTGATCGACATAAGCTCTAAAAACGACCCTACTACAGACCAGACCCCCGCAAAGCTCCCGAATCAGCTGCTTTGCGGGGAAGTTTTTTATTGATTATTCAAAACAGCCGGTGGGTAAAAGGATTGCTACCTGATGCAGAACGGAGAGTTTCAATAGAATTTGTTTGGGAAGAAATAGACAACAATAATTAAATATGGTACAATAAAAACACACAAAAAACAAAAGCGTTACTCATTCAGAAAACTTTAAAGGGAAGGGCTCATCATGAACACAAAAAAATGGAT
This sequence comes from uncultured Eubacteriales bacterium, assembly GCA_900322165.1. GTDB lineage: Bacteria > Bacillota > Clostridia > Lachnospirales > Bianqueaceae > RUG760. The sequence continues at coordinate 793 of ONYR01000119.1, read as the reverse complement.
CATCTTATGTGCGGTATTATTGGTGGCGGTGTTGGTGCTTCCTTTTCCGCAACATGTAAATCAAACCATGAAGGGAATCGTTTACCATGAGATCGAGAAAGACGAAGAGGAAGCTGATCTTTCGATCCGGGGCTGGGAACTGCATTTTTTGATTTTTAGGGATCTATATCAGTATAAGATAACCGTTCGAACAGCGGGAGCCGAACAGACCTTTGAAACGCCCATGCAGCAGGCTTTTTCGTTCTCCAAGGACTGGGATTATCTGGCGATGACCCCGGTTTATGATGAAGCCGTGAACAGATATACCTACAGTGGGACCTTGCTGATATCGAAGTCGCGAAAGGAAATATATATTGAAAAGACCGGTATTTCCACGTGGAAGGGTTGCAATATCCTTGGTTCTGCGGATTCTAATGCCGATTATAAGACATTAGAGGAAAAAATACCCCTTGCCAGAGAACGGTGAACCACGAATGGATTTAACGGTCGAATGAACTAAATTTATATAATGATTTCATGAAACTTCAGGCAGATAATTAAATGCTGTCAGATGAGCAGATTCAGAAAACTGCAGAAAGCTTACGAAAAGCCTGATTTCCAAGAAAGCGAGATCCAGGCCGCCGTCTGGCGGATCCTCAGAGATAAAGTAAAAGCACAGCGGTATAATTAAGCAAAACAGATGTGGAATAACCCGGAGTAGCCTAAATCGTCAGAATAAAGACGGCTAAGGCTACTCCTTTTATTTGTTGATTTTTCCAAAAAGCCGGTGTCAAAGCCACATTCGACTAAACCG
>ONYR01000180.1 GCA_900322165.1 uncultured Eubacteriales bacterium | reverse complement strand
AAAGCTTCGCAAGGAGATCGTCTACGCGATCAAGGAGTGCATGCTTCACGAGCATATCCACGGTTTCCTTGTCAGCCACGGTTCCTCTACGGTCCCGATGTACATTGTCAACGCGATCAACGCGATGGGCGGTGAGCTGAAGAACACCTACGGCATCAGCGTGGACCAGCTGATCGCCGTCACGAGCTGCGGCATCAACAAGATCAACGTCGATACCGACCTCCGTCTGGCCGTGACCCGCAACATGAAGGAACTGTTCCTCAAGCGTCCGGAGCTGCGCACTTCCGAGTCCATCGGCCCGGTCTACGAGCTGCTTGAGTCCCATAAGGCCGACTTCGACCCGAGAACCTTCCTTACCCCGATCATGGACACCGTTATGTACGGCGCGAACATGGACGATCCCGACATCGCAACGCTTTGCTGCGCGATCGAAGGCGGCGTAAAGGAAGCGCTGGCTCCGCTGATCGTCAAGTTCGGCAGCTACGGCCATGCCGCGGATGTTGAGAAAGTTACGCTCGAAGAAATGGCTGAGCGCTACAAGAAGGGCCTGATCTGATAAACGTTGATAAGGGGAGCCGGAGGATCCGGCATTCCCTGCTCGATATGGAATTTCCAGTTCTCTCAAACTTTGGAGGTTAACATGAAGCATTTTGAATTTGAGTACGGTCAGGGCACGATGGGTGCGAATCTTCCGGATTCCACCGATGTCTTTATCCCCGGTGAAACCGTAGCGGATCCCCCGTTTATCCCTGAGGACCAGCTTGAGGCTGCTTACAAGGAAAGCCTGGCAAACCCGATCGGCATGCCGACGCTGACCGAGCTGGCTCACGAAGGCAGCAAGGTCGTCTTTGTCGTTCCGGACCGTGTCAAGGGCGGCGAGCAGGCAACGAGCCACCGCAAGCTCTCCATCAAATATATCCTGGAAGAGCTGTACGCGGCCGGCGTTCATAAAGAAGATGTGATGTTCATCATTTCCAACGGCCTTCATCCGAGAAGCAAGGACAGCGATGCGCTTGCCATTTTCGGACCTGAGCTCTACAACCAGTTCTGGCCGACCGGACAGATCATCAGCCATGACAGCGAGGATCCGGATCATATGATCGATCTCGGAACGACCCGCCGCGGCGACCCGGTCTTCATGAACAAATATGTTTTCGATGCGGATATTCCGATCCTGATCGGCCACGTTCAGGGCAACCCCTACGGCGGTTACTCGGGCGGCTACAAGCACAGCGCGACCGGTATCACCAACTGGCGCTGCATCGCGTCTCACCATGTTCCGTCGGTCATGCACCGCGATGATTTCACTCCGGTCAATGCCGGCTCGCTGATGCGCGACAAGTTCGATGAGATCTCCATGCTGATGGAAGAGAAGATGGGTCATCCGTTCTTCTGCTGCGACGCAGTCCTTGATACGAGCTCCCGTCAGATCGCGATCTACTCCGGTTATGCCGCAGAGATGATGCCGCTGTCCTGGAAACTGGCTGATAAGCGTACCTACGTTCACTGGGCGGAGAAGAAGTACGACGTACTTGTTTTCGGTATGCCGCAGAAGTTCCACTATGGCGATGGCATGGGCACCAACCCGATTATGATGATGCAGGCGCTCTCCGCACAGGTGCTGCGTTTCAAGCGTGTCATGAGCGATCATTGCGTCATCATCTGCGCTTCGACCTGCAACGGTTACTTCCACGACGAGCTGTGGCCGTATCTGCGTGAACTCTATGAAATGTTCCAGCACGATCACATGAACCAGCTTCCGGATATGAACCGTTACGGCGAGTATTTCGCAACCAACGAGGAATATATCCGCAAGTATCGCTTCACCAACGCGTTCCATCCGTTCCACGGCTTCTCGATGATGAGCTGCGGCCACATCGCGGAGATGAACACCAGCGCGATCTACATTGTCGGTGCGGAAGAGCCCGGCTATGCGCGCGGCATGGGTCTGAAGACCCGCTCGACCTTCGAAGAGGCGCTTGAGGATGCGAAGAAGAAGTATGTCGGTGAGAACCCGAACATCCTTGCTCTTCCGATGACCTTCAAGAAGGCGGCTGTTCACCTTTGCATGAAGGATCCTGAGATGGATGTCATGGACGCGTACGGGCATCATCCGGGCGAGCAGGGCTTCGGCTATTGATCGGTGACAAGGCGAAAGGATAACCTGGAATCATGAAACACATTTTTCTGAATCTGAAACGCTTTGACGTTCCGACCGAGTTCGGCGGTGTCAACCGCGTCGCACCGGTCAAGGACTGGGCAAAGTTTATTGTCGAGGGAACGCAGGAAGCACTGAAAAAGTACGATCCTTCCGAGGTCGAGTTCGTGCAGTATTTCCCGGAAGCACATCTTCTCGGCGCAGTCGAGGCTCTCTCTGAGAACAGTCCGGTTCAGATCGGATCGCAGGGCGTTTACCGCATGAATACCGCTGTCGGCGGCAACTTCGGCGCGTTTACCACGAACCGCAGCGCCTCGATCGTAAAGGCGATCGGCTGCAGCGGCACCCTGATCGGTCACTGCGAGGAGCGCAACGACAAGAAGGGCGTCCTTGAAGAAGCGGGATGCACGGATTTCAGCGCAGTCAACCGTCTGCTGAATCAGGAGATCAAGTGCGCACAGGCTGAAGGTCTGAAGGTGCTGTACTGCATCGGCGAGACAAGCGAAGAGCAGGAGAGATGGCAGGAGGTGCTCGGTGAGCAGCTCGATGTCGGTCTTGAAGGCGTTGACAAGAGCCAGGTTGTCATCGCGTATGAGCCTGTCTGGAGCATCGGCCCCGGCAAGACGCCTGCGGACAAGCCCTACATCACCAAGATCGCACGCTTCGTTAAGGAGCGCACCGGCGGCATGGACGTTGTCTACGGCGGCGGTCTGAAGACGGACAACGCGGAGATGCTCGCTTCGATCGATGAGATCGACGGCGGCCTCATTGCGCTGACCCGTTTCCAGGGTGAGATCGGTTTCTATCCGAACGAATACCTTGACATTATTCGCCTGTATCTTGGCAAATAAGAGGAAATCGAGTACAATCTAAACGTAAGTGCCCCTGAGTAAGTCGTGACATAGATCAGCGACACGCTCAGGGGCATTTTGTTTGAAAACACGAAATCGATCCGCCGGGAAAGGAGCCAAAAGAGATATGTTTACTCCCAAACCATTGTTTAAAGGTGCCAGGATAGCCCTTCTTGCCGCTGCTTCAAGCTGCGACTGTGTGGATGCAGAACACTGCAGAGAGATCGTTGAGAAATCAAAAAAAGTGCTGGAGGAGAAGGGGCTTGTCCCGGTTGTGATGCCAAGCTGTTATCTGACCTACGGATACCTTTCGGGAACGGATGAGGAACGCGCCAAGGACATCATGGATGCGTTTACCGATCCTCAGATCGACGGCATCATCAGTATTCGCGGAGGGTACGGAACGCAGCGCCTTTTGGATCTTCTGGATTATGATGTCATCCGCAAGAATCCGAAATGGGTGGGCGGCTACAGTGATATCACGGCGCTGCACGTCATGCTGAACCAAAACGGAATCGTCAGCTACCATTGCCCGATGCCCTCGACGGAGATCATGCACGGGCTGGATGAGTATACGGACAAGTGGCTGGACCGCTGCCTCTTTGGCGGACTGACGGGAGAGCTTCCCTCAACGACCGAGGTAAAGGTGCTCTTTGAGGATGCACCGCAAACGGCAGAGGGCTTGCTGTGCGGGGGCAACCTTTCGCTGGTTTCTTCCTCGCTTGGAACACCGTACGAGATCGATACCAAGGGAAAGATCCTCTTCCTTGAAGATCTGCATGAAGCGCTGTACCGTCTTGACGGCATGTTCAACCATCTGCGTCTGGCAGGCAAGTTTAAGGATGCGGCCGGAATCCTTCTCGGTTACTGGATCGACTGTCCGGACGAAAAGGGTGTGATGGAGCTTGAAACGGTGCTTCGCGACATGATCCCCGCGGATAAACCGGTGCTCTATAATTACAGCTGCGGACACAGCCTTCCGACCATGTCGCTTCCGCTGGGAGAAAAAGCCCGGATCGATCTGAAAACAAAAACCCTCACGATCCTGTAAGCGGGACTTTCAAGGCTTCGCCCAGACTGCGCCCAAGACGATAAAAGGCTTGAAAAAAAGCCTTCTATAGAGTACAATGATAGAACAATATTTTTCAGGGAACAGCTTTATCGTTCCCACCGTGGGGCTATCCCCCAGAGAGGAATCAATATGAACAAACAGATCAATCTTCAGGACGTATTTCTGAACACGATCCGTAAAGAACGCGTAGAAGTGACCGTTTTCCTGACCAACGGCTATCAGATCAAAGGCGTCATCCGCGGATACGATAATTATGTCATCATGATCGAGACCGACGGCAACCAGCAGGTTGTCTTCAAGCACGCAGTTTCTACGATTCGTCCGATGCGTCCTGTGCAGCTCAAGTTAAATCAAGAGGAAGAGGGCAGCGAGGATTGATGGACAAGTCAGCTCTTTTAAAGCAAATGCAGATTGCGCCTGAAACTGCGGCTTTCTGTGAAAAGCAGGAGCCTTCTTTGCGTGCCAAATTTCAGGAGATCGACGAGATCGCGGAATACAATTCCTGGAAGGTGCTTGACGCTTTCCAGAAGGAACAGGTTTCCGACGCCCATTTTGAAACTACCTCCGGCTACGGCTATACCGATATCGGACGTGACACCTTAGAGCGGGTGTTTGCCCGCGTCTTTCACGCGGAAGACGCGCTGGTGCGCCCCCAGATCATCTCGGGAACCCATGCGCTTTCCACCACGGTTTTCGGTCTGCTTCGTCCCGGAGATGAGATCGTTTTCGCGGTCGGCACCCCTTACGATACGATGCAGGGCGTCGTCGGCATTCGCCCGGAGCCGGGCTGCCTGACAGAATTCGGCGTGACCTACAAGATCGTTCCGCTGAAGGACGGACTGCCGGATATCGAGGCTTTGAAAGCAGCGATTTCAGACAAAACCAAGATCGTCGAGGTTCAGCGCTCGAAAGGCTACGACTACCGTCATTCGCTCTCGGTCCGCGAGATCGGGGAGATCATCCGTGCGGCCAAGGAAGTGAAGCCGGACGTGATCGCGATGGTCGATAACTGCTACGGTGAATTCGTTCAGACGATCGAGCCTACGGACGTGGGTGCGGATGTCGCGGTCGGATCGCTTATCAAGAACGCCGGCGGTGGCCTTGCCCCGATCGGCGGCTACATTGTCGGTAAAAAGGAACTCGTGGAAAAGTGTGCGATCCGCCTGACCGCACCGGGCCTCGGAAAGGAAGCCGGTGCAACGCTTGGCGTGACAAAAGCGCTGTTTCAGGGACTTTTCTATGCACCGACCGTAACGGCTGCGGCCGTTAAAACCGCGGTTTACTGTGCGGCAGTCTTCAAGGCGCTTGGCTTT
>ONYR01000377.1 GCA_900322165.1 uncultured Eubacteriales bacterium | reverse complement strand
CGCGGAGAAGATCGAACTGAAGTTGAGAGAGATGGGCGCGAGCGTGGAAGTGCGCGGCAAGTCCGAAACCGTATAATTGTTCAAAGAAAAAGTGCACTCCCCGATGGTGCTTCGCGGCGCCAAAGGGGAGTGCTTTTTTATTGCTTTTTTACCTATTCACTTATTCGAACGTGATGCATTCACCCTGTACATGTTCGTAATAGGACTGATCGGAGTAGACGTGGGTCCGAAGGATGAGCTGCAACAGGTTGCGGGCGTTGCGCTCAAGGTGCGCTCGAGTGATGACTCCTTCACGCAGGCCTTCCATGATCCGTTCAAAGTCAGCCATCTCACCAGGCTCCACGAGATCATTCTGAGCCAGCACACAGATAGCGGCATCGGCTTTGTCATATTTCTTCGTAGCTCCGACGGAGAGCAGGGCGGAGAAATCGGACGTTGTCAGCCAGTCGGTCATGACAATGCCCTTAAATCCCCATTCGTCACGCAGCAGATGAGTGACGGAGTCGACACAGTTCGCTGCATGAACACCATTCACCAGATTGTACGAGGTCATCAAAGCCATGGGCTGCGCTTCTCTGACAACGATCTGGAAGTTCTTGGTGTAGATCTCACGCAGCGCTCGCTCGCTGACGTGGGAGTTGGTAAACATGCGGTTGTCTTCCTGATTATTGGCAAGGTAGTGTTTGATCGTGGTGCCGTAGCCGGGATGCTTTTGCACGCCCTTGGTGTCCGCGGCAGCACATTTGCCGGCAAGCAGCGGGTCCTCGGAATAGTACTCGAAATTGCGGCCGCAGAGCGGATTGCGGTGGATGTTCATGCCAGGGGCAAGCCACAGGCTCGCACCGAATTCCTGCATTTCCGAGCCGACGATGTCACCCATCGCTTCGATCAGCTCGAGGTTCCAGGAGGAAGCCAGCGTCGTTGCGATCGGGATAGCCGTCAGATACTGATAGTGACGGATTCCTTCGATGGAAGCGTCTTCTGCGATCATGCCGCGCAGGATCTTGAATCCGCCGTCAGGCAGCTCAACAAACTCAGGAGACAGACGCAGACCGGCAGGACCATCGCAAAGCTCGATGAGCTTGAGTCCGCGGGAAGCTGCGAGCTTTTCGGTGGTCTCACCGGCAGAGCCGGGCAGATACTTCGAAGCGGCGCCGAGCACATTCTGGAAGCCTTTGTTATCGATGGAGTTTCCGACCATCAGATAACACAGCTCTTCGTCGGTAAGATCAGAAATGAAATCGTCCAGGCTGACTTTGCCGGAGACGACCTCATCAAACTGCAGCACATGGTCGAAGGCCTTCTTGGAAAGCGGAGCGGAGACTTCGGGATAAGAAGCGGTCTTTTCCTCGAAGCAAGCGGGGTCGAGGCAAAGCTTGACGCAGGCCGCTTTTTCAGCTTCCTCGCCGGGCGCAGTCCAATGGTTGCCGGATGGCTGGATCTCTTCGATCGGGCCGGCAGGATCCTGCAGCAGATGCTTGACGGTCAGGAGATGAACGGTTTTCGGCAGATTGACGATCGCTGCAACATGCGTATGACGAGAGCTGTTGCCGACGCGAATGACATAGTCACCTTCCGGCAGCACCCATGCGGGATGGTTTGGGCAGAAGGACGCGAAGGAGGCAGCGTCCATCGTGATGGTCAGCACTTCGGACTCACCGGGAGCGAGCATCCGAGTCTTTTTGAATCCGCGCAGCTCCTGATAAGGCTTGACAGGACCTTTTTTGGGGGCGGAAACATAGACCTGAGCGACTTCCTTGCCCGGGTATTTCTTTCCGATGTTAGTGACTTTGACGCTGACCGTAACGTTCTTTCCCTCTACACAGACATTTTCGGTCTCGATCGAGAAATCCGTGTAGGACTTGCCGTAGCCGAATTCGTACGCCGGGGTGACGTTGAAGGTGTCAAAGTAACGGTAGCCGACGAAAATGCCTTCGGTATAATACTCATCGCTGACATCACCGTCGTTGTGGCTGAAGGTTTCGGAAGAAGGGTAATCACTGTAATTCTCAGCCCAGGTATCGGTCAGTTTACCGGAAGGAATGCCGGCACCGGTCAACAGATCGGCAACGGTCAGACCGGTGATGTTGCCCATCTGACCAGAGAGAACGATCGCATTAATCCCCTTGATCGCGCGAAGCGGCTTGGTATCGATGACACCGCCGATGTTCAAAAGGACGATCAGTTTATCATAAGCCTCAGCCAGACATTCAAGGGCTGCTTTTTCTGCGGCAGAGACCTCATAGTCGCCTTCTTCATCGTGTCTGTCCTTTCCTTCGCCGGAATTGCGGGACAGAACGAAAACAGCGGTATCCGTATCACTGTTTTGAATATCTTCCGGGAGGATCGGAGCCAGCGCCTTAGGGGAAAGAGGATTGAGAGTCAGGATCAACTGCGCTTCCTGCTGGCTTTGACCGGCAGCGATGGCCTTCTCGACGATCGCTTTGTTATAGGCTTCCTGTTCCTCCTGAATTGCCAGCGTCTGACGGTCGATCCAGGCCTTAGTCGTGACCGTGAAGCCTTCTTTCTCCAAACCCTGCTCGACATTCACGCTCTCGCGCACATAAACGTCACCGGATCCGGTACCGCCTTTGACGGTAGCGCGGGCTCCGTTTCCGTACAGCGCAATCTTTCCTTTTTTCTTCAACGGAAGCGTCCCGTCATTCTCCAGAATGACCATACATTCCACGGCCAGATCGCGGACCCTTTGCTGTCCACGAATCTCTCGCTCCGTAACTTCCGGTGATACAGGCGCTTTAAATTTCGACATGTGATCTTTTCCTTTCCTGGTAATTGGTAGTACTAGATATGAGGTTATTACTGACATTATAGCAAAAGGTTTGGCGCTGGGAAATGGATGAAAGGAATTTGCGTGGCGAAATGTTCCATAAAGTCATAACCTGCACTCTCATTTGACAACTTTTAAAGACTAGCATAGAATTCACATAATACTAATATGCAAAAATTCTTTTTGTGACCTGTTGAAAGGAGGAACCCCTTTGACATACGTGTTGGTTCTTTTGGCGGTGGCGGTTCTGGTTTTGATTGTTGTGAAGGTTCCCTTCGGGACCGTTTTGTTGGGGCTTGGAGTTTTGGCTGCCGTGCTGGTTGGGATGTTTTGGTTTTACTGGGGGAAAGAGGCTGGCAAAGGTGAGGATTCACCGGCTATCAAGCGCAATTTCCGACCGATCAGTTTGGTGTTGCGGATTGTGTTGGCGGTCGTTTTATACTTTTTCCTGTGCGCTGGGCATCTGATTCCGGAGGCATTGATCTTCGTTCCGGAATTTCTTGCTCCGCTGTTAGCGTGAGGGGGTGCAGGGAATGGTTACGATCATCATTGCACTTGTCTGTATTTATTTCCTGAGCAAGGGCATGCTCAAGCTGATTCTGAGGGGCGCGGAAGACTATAGCCATGGGGTTAGGTCTTTCCCGTCACTGTTCTTCCGGGGCGTTGGACTCACGATCATGGATTCGGGGGCGGCGGGAGCTTTGGCGATCGCCGGATTGCTTCTGTACTGGGTGAACATGGTTGCGTCGACCGTCAATCCGGTGGCGTATGAAAACTATCCGCTACTCAGGTGGCTTCTGTGGGGCGCCGGCATTCTTTTTCTGCTGGCTGCGGGCTTTGCGGTCTTCAGAAGTCTGCGCTGCATGTGCATCGTGGGGCTGATGATCATCGTCGGCAGCGTTTTGGCGGAAATTTTAAATCTCTTTATTTTGCACATGATCGATGTTGCAAGCACTATCATGATGTGGACCTTCGTTGCGTTTGCGCTGCTGGTCTATTTTGTCGGGCCTTTCACGATGATGCTTGCGGGAATTGTGTTGTGGTTCGTGGAAACGCTTGGCGTTTTCGGGCCGATCCTCGCGGCACTGTTTTGTGCGATTGCCGTGGTCATTATGCCGCTTTTCACAAACAACATAAGCAGCCTCTCGCTGAGCGGGATTACGGTCGATTGGAGAGCGCTGGGACTCGTCCTGGTTTGTCTGTTCCTGTCGCTGTTGCTGGAGAAGAGGACGGAGCGTGGTAAAGCGAAAGGTTGACAGCCTTGCCGTCCGCTTCGTTCCCTGCTATACTCAAAAAGTAAAACGATCATTTCACTACAAAGGAGGAAACTATCATGATCCTGATTTACGGTATGCCGACGTGTCCTTATTGCGACTATGTTCATGAACAGATCGTGGGACGCGAGGATGAGTTCAAGTATATTAATATCGGTGAGAATATTCGCAACATGAGCGCGTTTACCAGACTGCGGGATACCAGCCCGGTCTT
>ONYR01000178.1 GCA_900322165.1 uncultured Eubacteriales bacterium | reverse complement strand
GCGGAAGGAGCGGACCTGCTGCAATCGTTCCCAGTCCGTCCCTTCAACCGTAACGCTTCCGGGTGCGATCTTTACGATCTCATCCGCGGCTTTTCTGGCTTGCACTTCTTCCGCCAGTGCGGTTTCAAATCCGCGCTCGCAGCCAAGGCGGCAGCGCACCTTGGAATAAGCGAGCAGCTTCAGACCCGTAAACCGGTGGGTGATGGTTTGTACAAACGCAGCGCGCGCTTTTCGCAGTGCTTCCGTCTCTTCCTTCACATGCTTGGCTTCCGACTCATCCGCAGCCGCCTGCACCCGGTACGTTTCCAGCACTTTTCGAGCCGCTTCCGTTTGAAGCGCTCCCAGTGCCAGGATCTGCGACGGCCTCACCATCCGCACGGACTCTCTCCGCAGGGTGTCTGCAAGGACTTGATCGAGCGTCTTTCGCTCGGTCACGCCGATGAGCCGTGCCGCGTTTTTCCGCACCTTGGGATCGCCGGATCCGGCAAGCTCGGCCAGCGCCTTGTCAGAAAGCTTCTGACAGGTGACCTCGCGTCCGGCCTTGGTCTTGCCTTCGCGCACCAAAAACGAGAGGGCAGCTGCCTGCACTCTCGTTTCGTTTGTCTGTTTCAAAAGCTCAAGCACCTCTTCGGCGCTCACGCCCTGCTTTTTTGCAGCTTCCGGCCCATTCGGCGAAGTCAGGATCTGTATCAATTCCTTTTCCTTCATCGTTTCCGTCCCTTCTTTTGTCCGACGGATCCGACCGAAACCGCCTGCTTATAGAACCGCTGCGCAAAGACCGCCACAAGGATCGCCGCGACCATCATAACCACGATCGAGATCCCCCAGCTCACCGGATTCACGTCGCCCTTCAGAATCATGAACGGTAAATAGAAAGGTGAGATCAGCGGGAAATAGCCGGCGATCAGGCCCGGAAGCGAGGTGTCGCTCACCGCACCGATCGCGCACAGCACGCCGATCAAAAGCGAGAGCGAGGCAATAAAGCCGACGGGAAGCATGATCGAGTGAACGTCCTCCTCGCGCTTGACCGCTGCGCCGCAGAACGCGTTCATCATCGCGTACAGCACGAACCCCATCAGCAGCCCGACAAGGATCATCACAACGCGGTCCGTCGTAATCATGTCCATTGACAGCCGCATGCCCATGATGCGGTAGTTCTCCGGCACCAAAAGCTCAAAGCACATGACGCCGAAGCCCATGATCAACATAAACTGCAGCACCGCAAGCACTTCCATCGCGAGCATCTTCCCCCAGAGGATCTTTCCTGGAGAGGCCGAAGCCACCAGCGATTCCATGATGTTCGAGGCTTTCTCGTCCGCGATGGAGGTCGCGATCGTTCCGCCGTAATACCAGACAACGTAGAACGTCAGCAGCGTGATCGCAAATCCGAGAATGTATCCGCTCATGTCCAGCTCCGTTGCCAGCTCGACATCCGTCGGAAGCTGGATCTCCAGCAGCTGCGTCAGGTCGCTTTTCGCTCCGTAGCGGCCCATGACATGGCTGATGTACTGTCTTGAGAGCGCGTCCTTGATCGTACTCTCGTCCATCCCGTTAAAGATATCCCGGTTGATGATCGTGATCCCGGGAACGGAAAGCGTGCTGCCGCTCTCCGGAGCGGTGACGATGATGATCGACACGCTCCCGTCATCCGCGGCTTTTGACTTATACAATTCCAGATTGCCGGCGCTGCCCTGAATAAAGGTATAGCTTGGCATCACGCGGCTCAGCGCGCTGATGCCTTCCGGGATCTGGCCCAGTTCATCGATGTAATAGCAGGTTCCGACACGGTTGACGGCCTGCCGCTCCGCTTCCATGAGATCCTCAGCGGTCACGCTTTCCGGCCGGCTCCCCTCGCCGCTTCCCTGCCCGCGCAGATTCTGAAGGAACGGAATCAGGCACAAGATCAGGATCAGCACCATCATAATGACGTTGGAAAGCCAGAAGGACTGCTTGCGGAGCCCTCTGCGGAGGCTGAATCCGAAAATCGTCAGCAATTGTCTCATTTCGTCTGCCCTCCGATCGTGGAAAGGTAGATCTCCTGAAGCGAAGGTTCACGGATCTCATATTTGGTCGGATGGAAGCCCTGCGAGACCATGTGTTCCAGAAGTGTCTGGGCCATCTCATCGCCCTGGATCCGGAACTCACTTTCCAAAGGCCGCTTCTCGATCAGCTCCATGCCGAAGTCGATCGCGGTATCCGTTACGTCCACGTCCGCAGCCAGCACCAGATTTGTGTGGCCGTAGGCATGCTTGATCTCCTTCAGGTTCCCGGCGATCACCGGCTTTCCCTTATAGAGGATCACAAGGTTCTCGCAGCAGGCTTCCGCCACCTCGATCTCCTTCGAAGCCATGACAATGTACCGGCCTTCCGCGGCAAGTTCCTTCATCAGATCCATCAGCTCGGTAATGACCCGCGGGTTCGCAGTGCGGAACGGCTCATCCAAAAGGATCAGCTTCGGTTCATGGACGATCGAGGTTAAAAACTGCACTTTTTCCCGCTCATCCTTATCGAGCCGCTCAACCAGCACCTGCTCGAGGTCGCTCATGCCAAGCCTGGCAAGAAGATTTCGCGCTGACTTGACTGCGGCCCGCTTGTTCATGCCGCGCAGCATAGCAAAATAGACGAGCTGCTCGAGCACGTCGGATTTCATGTACAGTCCGCGCTTTTCCGGCAGGTATCCGACCGAAATGTCACCCGGAATGATAGGCGCTTCGTTAAACGAAACCGTTCCCTCCTCAGGCGGAATCAGGTTCAGGATCATGCGGATCAGGTCCGTTTTGCCGGAGCCGCTTTCCCCGATAATGCCGAAGATGCCCGGCTTCGTCATTTCGAAGCTGATCTTTTCGAGCTTCACCTTGCTGCTGAGACGTTTGCTCAGCTTATCAACCTTCAGGGACATCCTCTTCTCCTCCGAATCCGGCCTCCAGCAGGTATTTTCCGCTGTCCGGATCAACATAGAGCGTTGCGTCCGGATGCATTCTCAGGATCGTCGCCGGCACCATCTCACGGATCTCGCCAAGGACCGTCTTTTTCACGGCCTCCGCCTTTGTCGCGGCCGGCACCATGCAGAACATCCGCTTCGCCCGGCAAAGCGCGGGAGGCGTCAGGGTCAGCGCGTGCGTCGGCACTTCGTCGATCGTCTTGAAGCATCCGTCATGCACCTGCTGCATGCGGCAGGTCTCATCAAGCGCCACGATGTTGACAAGCTCGGTATCGTCAAAATGGGCAACCGCCGGATCGTTAAAGGCAATGTGCCCGTTCTCTCCGATGCCAAGGAACACCAGATCCACCGGATGTTCTCTTAAAATGTTGGAGTAGCGGATCCGCTCCGCCTCGATATCCGCCGCGCTTCCGTCAATATACGAGACCGAAGCAAACGGGGCAAGATCGAAAATGTGGGCGCGGAGGAAATTGCCGAAGCCCTGCGGGGCGGCCTTGTCCAGTCCGATATACTCATCCATGTGAAACGCGTGAACCTTCGTAAAATCAACGTCGCTCTTTGCCAGCATCGCCAGAAACTCATTCTGTGAGGGAGCCGCGGCGAAGATCACGTTGGCGCTTCCCTTCTCTTCGATCACTTGCTTTAAGGCCTCAGCCGCATCCTTCGCAGCCTTCACGCCAAGCGCCTCACGGCTTTCAAAAATCTCAACCTTTAAATGTCCGGCCTGTCCTTTACGCAGCATCGCTCTTCCTCCTTTGTTTTAGGAAAAAAGCGGGGAAACCTCCCCGCCTTTGATTGCCATCCATGGCTTCTGTTTTTGCTTCTCAGCCGTGAAGGCCTCTTGTCTGGCGGTCCATATCCTCTACGACGATGTCATAGATTTCGCCAAGACTCCGGCAGTATTCCAGCACCTTCCAGGGCTCATTGGTATGGAAATGGATCTTGATCAGGTCCTCGTCACCGACGGCCAGCAGACTGTCACCGTCGAAATGTTCGGTAATATAATCAAAAATTTCATCCTCATCAAGGTCCTCGCCCTCGATAAGCATCTGGGTATCATAGCGATATTCCAGTGTCTGTTCCGGTAATGCCATGTTATCGTTCCTCCTGTTCTGCTCTCCCTCGCCAGGCGATGGGATCGTCTTTAATCATATCACAGTCCGGGCTGTGAATCAATTTTCTTGTTAGTTCTCACAAACCAGCGCCTGATGCAGCCGCTTTCCGATTGCGGCCATCACAAGCTCCGCTTCGTTGTCAGGTCCGTAGCTTCCGTCCCGGCCGCCTCCCGCCGTCACGGCGTAGACAAACTTGCGGCCG
>ONYR01000177.1 GCA_900322165.1 uncultured Eubacteriales bacterium | reverse complement strand
TGCCGCGGACGCCTGCGCACCCGGCAACCCGAAACCGGCTACCCTTGCCGACTTCGAAGCGATGTTCCGCAAGCTGATGTAATCGATGCGGTGACATTTTGTTTCTGCACTCCAACCTCCCGGAGACATCTCCGGGAGGTTTTTTTATGATATGATTTGATTTCTCCATCTTTGTTTGCCGCCTGATATGATGAGCACCTCCGCTGCAGCCCTTAGCGCCGCCTTCTTTGCGAAACGCCGCTCACTCAAAAAGTAACTTTTGTAAAAACAATTGACTGAAAATGGAAAGAGCCTCCGGTTTTATCTTGCTACAATAATTCCAAGATAAAATCTGGAGGCTCTGTTATGTTTAACCGAAACGAATTTGAGCGCTGCCTTCCCGAGGAAGTCGGCATTTCCTCTTCCGCGATCCTTGACCTTCTTGATACCCTTGAGACCGAAGGCCTGACCGAGATGCACGGCCTGATGATCATGCGCCATGGCAAAATCTGCGCCGAAGGTTTCTGGGCTCCGTACGCGCCCGGCATGCCGCACATGTGCGCTTCTCTCACGAAAACCTACATGGGCACTGCGATCGGCATTGCGATCGGAGAAGGACTGCTGACACTCGACACGCGCCTGTCCGAGATCTTCCCCGAATACATTCCGGAGCATCCTTCCGAATACTTCGATGAACTCACGGTCCGTCACGTCCTGACCATGGGCTCGGGCATGACCGCCTTTCCGGAGATGGCCGGAGGATGGGTCAAAAACTTCATCGCTATGCCGCTGAATCATCGCCCCGGCACCTATTTCTGGTACAACAGTGTCGGCTCCACGTTCCTTGGAAAAGTCATCGAGAAACTGACCGGCATGGATGTCTATGAGTATCTTTCTGAGAAACTGTTCCCTTATATCGGGATCAACCCGAGAAACATCTTCCACGGACTTGCGCCCGAAGGGGAAGACATGTGGGCCTGGCGCACGGTTTCAACGACCGAAGACAACCTGCGCCTGATGAAGCTCTACCTAAGCGGCGGTGTTTGGGATGGTGTCCGCATTCTTCCCGAAGACTACGTCCGTCTTGCCACCACACCCCAGATCGACAACGAAAGCACCGGCTCCCGCGCGCGCGGCGATTTGGAAAACTGCTCCGGCTACGGCTTCCAGATGTGGATGTGCAGCTATCCCGGTGCGTACCGTGCCGATGGCGCGGCCGGTCAGTTCTCCGTTGTCATTCCGAGCAAGGACATGATCATCGCGATGAACCAGAACGCACCGGGCTTCAACCCCAACAAGGTGCTGAAAAAGCTCTGGGAAGTGCTGATGCCGGGCGTAGCCGATGATGTGATCCCTGCTGATGAGGAAGTTCAAAAGACGCAGCAGCTGCTTGCTTATCGTCTCAAGCATCTCGCAATCGCTTCTCCGGAGTACAAGCCTTATGCCGCCGCGAAGGAAACCGCTTCCGGCACCTACAAAGTTAGATCCGGAAGCTTTGATCTCTACTGCCTTGGCATGTTTGCCCCGGAGGCCGCGCCCTGCCGCGAATTCTCGATCCATTTTGATGAGATGGAAGGTTATGTGGAGTGGGTCAGTGTCGACAACACTGCCTGCCGTGTAGAGTTTGCGCTCGACGGTTCCCGGCGCTACAACCGTTTCCGCTCCCCTTGGCAGTTTGCAGAGAAATGCTATGCCAACGGTGTTTGGGAGTCCGACACCTGCTTCCGCCTGGAAGAGCTCTGGCCGGAAAACAACTCCACGAAGACGCTCTGGTTTGAATTCAGCGATGGTGGGTGCAGCGTCTTTCAGGTGAAAGGCGGTCTTCCCGGACAGCCGATCACAAAGCTGGAGACGATCGGAGTAAAGCTCATTTGATCTTTTTTCCCGCCTTTATGACCGGCGCTGAACTTGTCATTGACGGCGGAGCAAGCATGGTCTGATTCGCCTCTCACGCCTTAAAGCGCTTCAGCGGCAGGTATTTATGGACCTGATCCGCATAGTCCCGGTACTGAGGATATTTTCCGGAGGAGATGTTCTCTGCGAGCGTGGAGCTTCCGACAAAGAGCAGCACAAGCAGCAGCGAGCCGATCCAGGTCACGTGAAAGACTCCGTGGCTTGCCGATCCGGCTCCGATGACAAACAGATACAGACTAAGCCAGATCCCCTGCTCGCCCAGATAGTTCGGATGACGCATCACGCCCCACGGGCCAAGGGTATTAAATCCAAGATCATACGGTTTCGGCAGCTCGGACAGGGTTTTCCCCTCTCCGAGCATTTCTTTTTTCTTTTCCTGAAAACTCCACTGATATTCATCGGATACCATCTCCAGCGTGAGGAAGCCAAGGGCGAGAACCGCTGCCAGAAAGTCCACCGGCCCGAACGGCACCGTCGATTCCGTGCAGACAAGCGCCGGAAGACAGATCGCCAGCACGATCAGGTTTTGATAGATGCTGATAAAAAACAGATCAAACAGTGTCCAGAGAAACGCATGCTTAAAGATGGGGCTCGCTTTCACGATCGACCAGCGGTAATCCTCGTTGCCCTCCCAGAACCTGAGTCGGTAGGCCCCTTTTCTCGCGAAGTTGACAGTGAGCCGGATCCCCCAGAGGGTCACGATCAGCGCAAACACGACCAGTCTCACACTCATTCCGCCGCGAATCGCAATGATCCACACATAAACGATCGGCAGCAGGCTCCAGAGCTTATCCATCTGCGAATAGTTGTGGGTCAGCTCTCCGACAATAAAGCAGTAGGCCGCACTGCCCCCACAGATCGTCAGAAGGATCCTAAGCGTCTTTGCCTGCTCCGGGCTCGGGCCGATCCATCCGAGGGTCAGACTGCCATAGATCAGTGCGAGTACGCCCACCACCGAAAGCACGGTACCAAGATATTTTTTCATACGTCACTCCTCTTTCATTTCGCATTTTGCCTAGGCTAACACAACAAAATAAACGCATCCGAAACTTTTACGGTTCGGACGCGTTTATTATTGGATAACATTCAAACAAAACTGAGGTGCTGCCGCATCGACATGCACCTCGGTTCTTCATTTACTCTTATTCATCAAGCACGGCCATTTCTGTATCTCTTTACGCAATCCCGATCGCTGCCCAGAGCGCCGACGAGATCATGAGGATCACCGACGAGACCATCAGCTTCCGGAACAGCTCCGCGCTGTCCCACTCTTTATTTGTACTCATGATACCCAGCGCGATCGCGCCCATTGAGCTCACCGGGCAGGTGACGACCGCTTCTCCGCCACACGCGAGAGCCGTCACGATCGCCAGCGGATTGACTCCGGTCTGGATCGCGATCTCCGGCACGGTCGGGATCATCGAGGGCAGCACGACACCGGTCATCGAAGACACCATCGACAGCAGACTTCCGATCATGGAATACAGCGGTTTTACAGTATATTTGTTCATCAGCAGACTCAGGGTGTTAGTCAGGAGCTTGATACCTCCGGCCGCCTCCACGGTCCCGATCAAAATGCACATACCCGAGATCATAATGATCGAGGACCACGGAACATTCTCGATGACTTCCTTCTCGTCCGCGCAGCCAAGGAGCAGCAACAGTGCGGTAACAATGAACGCCGAGAGTCCCAGGTCAAATCCGACGACCATGCCGAGAATGACAAAGATCCCCATCCCGACGAGCGTCAGGATCTGTTTGCGGTTCAGCTTGCCAAGCGCTTCTTCCTTTTCCGCGGGACGCTTTTTGAGCTTCCAGCCCTTGAAGAACACGTAGATCACGACAAAGTTGAGGGCCGCGATCGCAAAGCCGCGCAACATCATATAGCCCGGCGCGATCGTTTGCTGCCACAGCTCCTGCGTGTAGTCGTTGCAGATGATCGCGATGATCGAGACCGGTGAACCGACTGCTGCCGCAGCGCCGAGGAGCACCGAGAGCAGGAGGAAAACCAGATCGATGTCCTGATCCTTAGCGATCGTTGCAG
>ONYR01000273.1 GCA_900322165.1 uncultured Eubacteriales bacterium | reverse complement strand
CAGCGCGCTCTCAAGAAACTGCGGAACGCGAATGGTCTGAAGCAGCGCAGGCAGCGACGTGCTGCCGCCCTGGATCGACGGGATCGCCTCTTTGATACGCGATGCGATCGCCGCGGTAATGCCCATCCGCCCAAGCAGCGCTGCGAGATGTTTATATAGGAAGAAAGTCACCAGGGCTGCGATCAGCCAGCTGAAAAAGCGAAGGAGCATGGAGGCAAAGCCCTTGACCCAGCCTTCCCTAAAGCCGGCGATCAGAATCACAAGGCAGACGCCGTCAACGATCCACGGAAGATACTCAGTCATCGTAGCCCTCTCCCTCCGCGGTACGCAGCGTTACCTTAAAGAAACGGATCACGCCGCTCTGGGTACAGGCAACGGTTCGCCCGCTGTCGAAAGCGATCAGACGGGAGAAGTTGTCACCGGAGTTCAGCGTCCAGCGCGGTTTTCCCGTTGAGGATACGCCTGTATAAGAACGTCCCGATGCGTAGATCACCGTGTCGCCCCACACATCCAGATAGTCCACGTTTTCAATGTTCGCCTGGCTTAAGATCTCACCGTTGTAGCTGTAAACGACAATATTGTTGGCCGCCGCTTCCGCTGTTCCCGCAAGTCCGTCACCGTAACGGATCGCAAAGAAATCATCGCTCAGCGCCAGCGAATCGATCTCGTAGTTCAGCGTCTTTTCCCATTCTACGTTGACCGCGGTACGCGTTGTCAGCTCGCCCATGCGGTTGGTGCCGGCAAAGAACAGCAGGTCGCCGACAAAACGGATATCGCTGATAACACAATCATTATAGATCGCACTTCCGACAATGCGGTCGACAAGGGCTGAGCCGGTCTCCGTCAGATCAAATACGGTAATGATGCTCTGCAGCGCGGTGCCGGTATAGTTGACATACACCGTTGCCAGACGGGAGCCCGTCTTATCGAGCGCCAGGGCGATCGGAATACCGTCCGACGTGGCATAGGTGCGGCGCTGCAGCAGCGTCTCACCGCTTGCGGAATACAGATTGACAATGTGGCCCTCCGCGGCATCCAGCACGACCGCCGCCTGTCCGGCCTCATTCACGGTATTCAGCAGGATGTTGGACTCAGTCTTGATCTGAACCTGTGTCTGTCCGCCCTTTACGACGATAAGCTCCATGCCGAGCCGGTCAGCCACCGAGACATACTCGCCCGCATTGACCATGTACGGGGAAGACATCGTAAACGGAATATCATAGATAACGCTTCCGCGTTCGTTCAGTGCCTGAAGTCCGTCCTGCGAGCAGCGCAGCAGCCGTCCGTCATGGATCAGCATGGTCGTGTTGCCCTCGGTGTAGGATACGGAGATGCCCGAATCCGTCAGGATATAGCTCGACTCACCGCGCAGCATATTGTAGAAACGGTCCGAAAACAGGAAGATACCGATCGCGAGCACCACAAGCACCACCGCGGCAAAGATCAGCACACGCTTTCTTTTCTCCGGTGTCTCTTCGAGTTCTCGATCATCGCGCGCAAGCGCTTCCTCTTCCTCTTTGATCTTTTCGACCCGTTCTTTTCTTCTCTCCGCCCGCTTCTGGCGTCTTTCCTTCTTTTCAGCTTCTTTTTGCTGCTTCTCAGCCGCTTTCTCTTCCGGCGTCTTAGCCGGGCGCTTCGTCTTCGGCTTTTTCTTTCCCTTATCCGCCGAAGCTTCCGCTCCCTCCGAGGTTTCCTCGTCTGACGCGCTTACAGCAGCGGGCTCCGAAGGTTCCTCGCCAAGCAGATCCGAAGCGATCTCATCCGCTTCCGCCTCTTCCCCGGTGACGGCTTCGTCCTGTATTACATCCGCCACATCTTCCAGATCATCATCAAAAAAGCTCTGGCGAACGTCCCCGTTTTCACTCATTTTAATACTCCCAATCGGTTTATCGTATCGCAAGCCGGCTCCACGCCGGCCCTCAAGGCATAGTATTTCCGCCTATTGTACATGGTTGAGAAGGGAATTGCAAGCCTTTACGCGTTTGCCTTTTCCTCGTCTTCATCGCGTTCGATGATCTCCATCTCAAAGCTCTGGTATGGGAAATGCTCCACGAAGTTGTCCTGTGTGAACTGTGTCGCTCCGTAGGTTTGCATTTCGCTTTCATTTTTCGGAAGCCAGATCGGATGCGGGAGATCAAATTCCCGAACGAGCTGCTCTTCCAGCTCCTCGATCCGCTCTCTGAGCGTCCAATCGGTATGTTCATCTTTTACCGTCAGGCTTTCGCGGATCCTCCCGCGCATCCAGATCTTTCCCCAGATTCTCAGCATGTCCCGCCCTTTCTCCACGATCGCGGATCGTCCAATCACAAGACCGCTGCGGTCTCAGAAAAACTTTGTTTGATTCTCCAGCAGCATGCGCCCCGGGTTGAGCCGTCCGTAAAAACGTACCTTTCCCTGGAAGCGCCGCCCCTTCGCCGGCTGTCCGACAAGGTCCTGCGGATGGACCAGCACGCGAAGCACCTGTCCCAGCACATTCAGGTCCAGATAATAGACCCATTCTTCCGAGAGCGGATTCATCAGCTTTTCGACCTGAAGAATGTCGCCCAGCAGGGTAAAACAGTTATCGTCTTTTTCTGCCGGATAATAGAACCCGTCGAAGATACTGTAAACGTCCTCGTTCTTCAGGCGCTCGATGACTTCGTCCTCATTGTCGAACTCGTAGGAACGAAGTGCGGCCCGCGCGTCCTCCCGGCCTTCTCCGGCCTGTCTCAGCATGTTGCGGCGGTAGGCGGTCTCCTCGCGGATCGCGGCAAGATCCTCCTCCGTTCGCTCGATCCCGAGCAAGACTTTTCCCTCGGTACTCATACCGTAGCAGGAAGCTCTCACCATCGGCTGGTCGAAGGCGGCTCCGTCCCGGTAATACGGGGAGATCTCCGTCAAGGCCAGCGTCATGGTTTCCATGGTTTCGCGGTCGCTCCCTTCAAGGTACAGCACGCCGCCGGGCCCTCGAAACACCTCCGGCGCTCCCAGCCCGTAGCCGCGTTTTTCCTTAAGCGCCGGCATCACGCTCGTGATGGTCACCATGTTCAGGCCGTGCTTTTCGCCCCGCATCACAAGCTGGAACGGGCCCATCTCGTAGACCAGTTCCACCATCAGCTTGTTGCCTACGTAGTAATGGTGGCCGCGGACCTCGCCGCTTCTCAATAACCTGCCGATCAGCTCTCCCGCCGCGGTTTGGCCCGTGTAGCGGCTGAGCCCGATGCATGCAAACTCTCTCAGCATCTTATTCCCTCACAATGATAAAGCAGGTCGTGACGCGGTCCGTTCCCTTCAGGGAAGCCTTCACCTCGTACATGCCCGCTGCGTCCGGAGCCACGTAGTTTCCCGCAGCATCGATCACTCCGCCGCCCTCGGAAACGCTCCACTCCACCGCCGACGCATCGCTCACATTGGTTTTCAGTGTGTAGTGCCAGCCGGTGTGGAGTCCCTTCGGGGGATTCGTAATATAGAACATCGAGTCCGCTTCATCCGCTTCATCCGCCATCTTCGCCTCGGAACGCTCCAGACGAAATGCCATCCAGCGGATCCCGAACTCTCCCTTTGTAAAAGCTGTTTTGAAACGCAAAGCCAGGCGGAAGCGCCCTGTGGACGTGTCATAGCTTACCGCCACGCGGACATCCGGAACCGAAGGGCTGAACTTGGAATTCTCGAAAAAGTCAGGACGTCCGAAAACCAGGTACGGACCGCTTGCTCCCGTGTCAAATCCCCCTTCGTCGATCACTGCGGTTTCCATCATGGCCATGCCTTCGCCAAGACCGGTATCGATCCAGTCACTGCACACCGTTTTGCCGGAGCGCACGGAACCATCACACCGAATCCAAACGCAGCCTTCCGCCGCTTTAAGCGAAGCTTCTTCCGTAAAAAGCTGAGTCTGCCCCTGACGCCATACGATTCCCATGAAAAACCCTCTTTCCTTCTTCCGATCCGGCGGCACCGGAATGCCTGCTTCAAAAGCTCCGCATGCCCATACCGCGCCTAGTATACTCTATTATATCACCCCCTGCGTCAAAGCACAAATGCAGAGCGAACAAGAAACGCTTCACATGTGCCCGCTTCAAGCCTTCGCCCTCTTTTGCTCTTTGTATATTTTGTGATATAATAACTTTGATTTTACTTTTATCTTGACGGAACGCTTCCTGCGTTCCAAAACGGAGGCCTATATGGATCAGTCATTTACTCTCGTGCGCCGTGGATATTCCCCCGAGGAAGTCGATGTCTACACCAATCAGCTGCAGGGTCTGATCAACCAGCGCAATCAGGAGCTGGCGGCTTACAAAGAAAAGGAAAACGCGATCAACTCTTCCGTGATCGACGCGAAGATGCTGGCAAAGCGTCTTGTCGATGAGGCAAACGAAGAGGCCGCTCAGATCATCGCACAGGCGAAAGAAGAGGCGGAGCGTACCTTAAGTGAGTCAAGGAACGCAGCTGCGATCTATCGTCAGGAGTCCGAAGCCGAGATGGCTCAGATCACCGAGCGAGTCAATGCGATGCGCCACAAGCTTGACACCTTCCAGCTTGAGTACAGCCAGATCGTGCAGCAGTATCTTGTTTCGATGCGGGCGAACGAACTTACCGCCCTTGTCGATGATCTGGATGATTTCATGCGGAAAATGGGAATCAAGCCGGAGGAAGAGGCGGTCAGCATCAGCGACCTCGCAGTTGGCTCCGCTAAAGACAGCCTATGATATGGCTTAATCTCGCAGCTACGCTTTTGCTTGGCTTTTTCCTGCTTCGGAACATCAGCGCGGACAGCGCTTACAAACGCCACGCCAAGGAAGGCATCTTTGTCTTTGACGATACCCGCCGCTCTCATCAAATCTTTAAGACGGTTTTCCGGGTTTTGCTTGTCCTTTTGATCGTCTACTTTTTCTACGTTCTGTTTGTCGATGGGATGAGCTTTGAGATCGCGCTGGGCTTTGCCGCGCTGATGTTCGGCTGTGTCCTTTTCGGCTTTTTCCCTTATTCGCAGGCTCGCTGGGTGGTGCTTGAAAACGGTATCTTCCTTTATAACTACAACTATCTGATCCCGTGGGAAGACATGATCCGCGTCAAGCCGTTCGGAGAGAAATACAGCTACCTCATGGTCTATCTGCGCGCATCCAAGGCGGATAAGCTGAAGAAAAAGCAGTATCCGATGATGGTGCTGCCGGGTGAGAAAACCGTTGAAATGCAAAATCTGATCCGCGATTTTATCGCTGTTGAAGATAAACGCCGGCACAAGCGGCGCATGGAGCTTCACAAAGCCTCCCGGACCACCGATGCGTGATCCGCTCGCTTACATATATCTTTAAAGGAGGCATTGTTTATCATGCGTTATCGTCTGCAATCCACCAACATTTTCGCGATCGCTGTGTTGGTGGCTTATTCGGCTGTTTCGGTCGTGGCATCCGCGGTCATTGCGCTTCGCCCGGACATGCCCTTCGCGACGGTCTGGGTCAACACCACCGTCTACCTTGTCGGCTTCGGTCTGCCGTGCATGATCATGGCCATCTTGCTTAAATACCGTCAAGGACAGCCCCTCAAGGAGACGTTTTCGATCCGTCCCCTGCCGATTCTCTCGATTCTGATCTGCATGGTGCTTGGCATCACGCTTCAGACTCTCAGCTCGCTCATCGCTCAGATCTCGGCCCAGTTCTTCAACAATCTGACCGACGCTTCGATCACCTCGATGACCGTTTTGCCGCTTCCGCTCCTCGTTTTCGCGATGGCGATCCTGCCGGCCCTTTTCGAGGAAATGCTCTGCCGCGGCGTCCTGTTTGACGGCTATAAGGAAGGCCCCGCCTGGTACCAGATCGTCCTGCCCGCCTGTTTCTTCGGCTTTCTGCACATGAACTTCCAGCAGATCTCCTACGCACTGCCGATGGGCATCATTTTGGCGCTGGTGGTCTACTACACCCGTTCGATCTTCGCTTCCATCATCATTCACTTCATCGTGAATGGTACGCAGGTCACGATCTCCTGGCTCGCGGAGCGCAAAGGCATGTTCGCGGGAGGAGTCTTTGGGGAAGATCTCCTGCTGACCATCCTCGGCGGAACCGACAGCTTCACGACCAACCTGATTGCTGCCGGCATTGCGCTGGTGGTGACGGTCCTGCTGCTGTTGGCGCTTCGAAAGATCCACAACGTCAAAGGCCGCGGAAAACGCGTGCCTGCCCCGAAATGGCACAAAGGCGGCTGGATCATGTACTTCGCGCTTGGCTACCTGTTCCTGAACGCCCTTGTCATTGAGTTTCTGATGCCGTTCATGAACGAGTTATTAAATCAGTTCTCCTAAGACAACAAACTGCCGCCGGATCAAACCGGCGGCAGTGCTTTTAGGTAATGAATGTTTTTTCCGCGGGAGGAGAAGTTTTTCTCATATTCCGTCATCACGTTGGCTCCCTTCAGCGGGCTGTGATGCAGATCATCCGTCGTTTCGACGATCCGCCAGCCCTGGGCAGCCATGGTCTCGAGCGTGAAGGCAAAGAGGTCATCGTTGTCGGTTTTCATGACAAGATCGCCGCCATTCTTCAGCAGACGCGCATAGACCGGAAGGAACCGCTCGGAAGTCAGGCGGCGCTTCGCATGCTTTTTCTTCGGCCACGGGTCGCTGAAATTCAAATGAATGCGGTCGATCTCGCCGTCCTCAAACACCTCGCCAAGTTCCAGCGCATCGGTGTCGATCAGGCGGACGTTCTCCAGCGCCTCACTTCCTTCGAGTGAAAGCCGAATGCATTCCGAGGCGCGGGCCAGGATCGTCCGCACGCGCTCATCTCCGATGAAGTAAGTGTTGGGATGCAGCTGAGCCATGTCGCAGAGAAACCTTCCGCGTCCGCATCCGATCTCCAGCTCCAGCCTTCGCTTCGGATAAATATCTGCCTCTTCCCCGTAGTTTTCACGCCAATGTCCCTTCAGCGCGGTCGGGTCCGCCACGGTGTAATCCGAGGCTTCGAGGATCTCCGGGGTGTTCTTCTTGTATCGAATGCGCATGGTGTCGCTCCTATCTCTTGTTATGTACGGGAAACGAATGGCGGTGACTTGCTTGGTTTGCCGCCATTCCGAGCGATTATACCAAAACCCGGCGCGAAAATAAAGCTTTACAAAACCCTTTTCGTGTGTTATTATTGACAGGCTAAATGCGTGGGCCGGTAGCTCAGTCGGTAGAGCACTGGACTTTTAATCCAGGTGTCGGGAGTTCGAGCCTCCTCCGGCTCACT
>ONYR01000174.1 GCA_900322165.1 uncultured Eubacteriales bacterium | reverse complement strand
GGTATTCGCGAACGTTCCGAACGACAACCCGTTTATGGCCGGCGCGTTCCACGGTGTAGGCGAGCCGGAGCGTGTCATTAACGTCGGTGTTTCCGGACCGGGCGTTGTCGCGGCTGCGATCCAGAAAGCCGGAAACTGCGATATCACCGCGCTGGCCGAGCTGATCAAGCGCACGGCGTTTAAGATCACCCGCGTCGGACAGCTTGTTGCGACCGAAGCGAGCCACATGCTCGATGTCCCGTTCGGCATTGTCGACCTTTCTCTCGCGCCGACACCAGCCAAGGGCGACTCCGTTGCGCACATCCTTGAGGCGATGGGTCTTACCTGCTGCGGCAGTGCGGGAACGACAGCCTGCCTTGCGCTGCTGAATGACGCAGTGAAAAAGGGCGGCGTTATGGCTTCGAACCATGTCGGCGGCCTCTCGGGCGCCTTCATCCCGGTTTCTGAGGATGCGGGCATGATCGCGGCGGCGGAGAAGGGCGCGCTCACGATCGAAAAGCTTGAAGCAATGACGGCTGTCTGTTCGGTCGGTCTCGATATGATCGCGATCCCCGGTTCCACGAGCGCAGAGGTCATCTCCGGCATTATCGCGGACGAGATCTCGATCGGTGTCGCGAACACCAAAACGACTGCGGTGCGCGTGATCCCGGCTGTCGGCAAGGACGTTGGTGATTCGATCGAGTTCGGCGGCCTGCTTGGCAGTGCACCGATCATGAAAGTCAGCACCGAAAGCCCGGCGATCTTCATCAGCCGCGGCGGACGCGTGCCGGCTCCGATCCACAGCCTGAAGAACTAAGCTGATGACAGTTTGAAACAATCAATATAAAAGGAAGACCCCAAGCCAAACGCTTTGGGGTCTTCCTTGTCTATCGGAAAGAAAGGAGAGGAATCAGCCTTCGGGGCACTCAAAGGTACCGATGAACAACGGCGTGCCCGTTGTGGTGTCGATGATCATGTAAAGGAACGGCACGTTAAAATCGAGGAGAAGGGTATCTTCCATGTAAGCACCGCTTGTCAGGACTTCGACTACGGTTACCGCGCCGGCTTTGGTCCCCTGCTCAGCGACTTCAATGAAGGTTTTGTGGAGGACGCGTGAGGCGAAAAGGTTGCCGCCTTCGATCTCTCCGATGCCGGAAAGGTCTGCGTTTGCCGGATCAAATACGGTTTCAACGCCCATCAGCTTGAGGATATCCGAAAGGTCCATGCTGTCCTGAACGGTGAACTTCGGAAGGCTGTAGGAGACTTCGGCGTGCTTCGGATTCGCGAGCGCATCCGCCAAGGAGGAAGCACTCAGAGAGGAGAGGAACGTGGAAAGATCTTCGTCCGGGAGGATCGCGACAAAGGCGTAATCCGGATTCTCATAGGATTTCATAATGCCTTTCGCGTTTCCGAAATCCAGATACTGGTAGGAGTCGCCGTGCATAAACTCGGTCTCGTAAACCTTGCCCGCGTAATCGGTGAACTCACCATCCCAAACGTCGAGCTCAGTGAACGGGGAGGCCCAGTTCATTTCAAAGCAGATCGCGTTGATAAGGTAGAGCTGCGCATCGACCGGGATCTGGTCGAGAACGCTCGGGATCATGCCGTCGGTGTTTTCGTTTACCCATCCGTTGATCGCTTCAACGCCCTCCTGATCATTGTCCCAGGTGTGGGTCTCGCTGGCGAGCCATTCGAGATTGCGATTCAGGAAGGAATCGTGGATCATCAGGTTCGGATTGTTCCGCATCCAGATCGAGTTGGCAACATGGATGCCCTGGCCGTCCACAAACTCCTGATAGTAAGCGTACAGGAAATAGTTCAGCGTGTTGCGGTCCATCCCCATAAAGTCTTCGAGCTCGGAAAGGGTCTCGCCTTCCGCGCCGTTGGCAAGCATCGCCAGTGCGTAGTAGATCGACATCGGAGAGATCAGGCGGCTCTTGCCGCTCTGGTACAGCTTCAAAAGCAGCTCGATCGAGGCCTGTGTGACCGCTTCATGCTGGTCATAATATTGGGAGGGATCTGTCACCTCGGTCGACGGATCGGGCACCGGGTCGTCCTTGATGAGTTTGGCTTCGATGGATTCGTCGTCGTTTTTTTCAGCCTGACTGTTCGACATGCAGGCGGAAAGCGGAAGCACCATCGCTGCGCACAGGAGCAGGCAAATGACTTTCTTGAAGAGTTTTGAAATATTCATGGTCGGTTTCTCCTTGGTTTCTTTTGGTTCTGCCCTAATAGACAAGGTTTAGGTGATGATGTGACAGCTTTTTGAATCTTTTTTGAGGGGTTACGAAATAATTGATGCTTTGTCATGGAATGTTTCTTTACGAAAAAATTTCGTAACCCGTCAACTTAACGGCTCTAAAAACTAAGCGCGGATACGAAACAATTCAGCGAAAAGCTTTTATTATTTCGTATCCGCGCGATTTGACTTTTTCACGCTTCCTTAAAACAGTACGACGCAAACGCGCGGGTCTCTTCGAGGGTGTCAAAGCAGGCGATAAAGACCTGATTGCCCATCGCGTCCGCGAGCGAGTCGGGCATGCGGGTGACGATCTTGAGATGATCTTTGTACTCGGCACGAATGTCGGCGCCTGAATGAACGTAGGTGAACTCATCGCGGCGTCCGGCATAAATGCAGTAGGAGCGCGGTCCGTCGAAGTCATGGACGCAGCGGTCATACACGACCATGTCCGCCCAGATCTGGTAGACATCGACGCTGCCCGCAAAGTTCAGCATATCCGGCGTGTAGCCGCCGGCCGGGCGCATGTTGACCTCGAGCGCCACAATGTCGCCGACCTCGCCGAGGCCTTCCTTCGCCTTGGTCAGGCGGAAGAACTCCAGGTGGAAGAAGCGGCTTGACGCGCCAAACGCTTTCAGCGTGCGGCATCCCGCCGACCAGACTTCGTCCGGAATGTCTTTGGTGACGTAGTAGAAGGTCGGAACATGTTCATTGACCATGTCCATGATCGAGTTTTCGGTGACGTGGCTTGCGGCGTAGATCGGGTCGCCGTTGGAATCGCAGACTCCGTCGAAGGTCGTGACATGGCCTTCGATGTACTCCTCACAGATGTAGGGAACCGGGCTTGGCTCGGTCATGAACTTCGCCAGATCGTCATGGTTTTTGAGCTTATAGGTAGCTGCAGCGCCAACGCCCACATCCGGCTTGACGATGACCGGGTATCCGACCTCTTCGACAAACGCTTCCATGTTTTCAAGCGTGTCGACCATGATGTACCGAGCGACCGGAATGCCGGCCTTGCGGTAGAACTCTTTCATGTGGCTCTTGCTCTTGAAGCGTTCCATCTCATCCGACTTCAGGCCGGTCGTAATGTTGAAATCGGTGCGCAGGCGGGCATCCTGCTCGAGCCAGTATTCATTGTTGGACTCGAGCCAGTCGATCTTGCCGTAGCGGAACGCAAAGTACGCGACACCGCGGTAGACCGCATCGTAGTCTTCCAGAGAATTGACTTTATAGTATTCAGTCAGCGCCGCTTTCAGGTCCGGATGGAGATCATCAAAAGGCGAGTCGCCGATGCCGAGCACGTTGACTCCGTTCTCCTTCAGCCGAATGACAAAAAAGCGGAAGATCGCAGGGAAATTGGGGGAAATGAAAACAAAATTCATGGGATCGATACCTCGTTTGAGATTGCCGATAAACAAGTGATTGTATAATTATAACACGTTCTGTTTGTATCACAAGAGACAATATGTAGGAATGGACTTGAATTCGAAAAGCGAAATACTTATACTTTGTATAGAGACAGTAAGAAAGGAGGGGAGCTAAATGGCTTACCCAGAATCACAACGTGTTAAGTTTTATGCGGTGCCGCTTGGACAGGATTTGGAGATGATCGTCTACGGGCACGGAGGAAAACCCGTATTGGTCTTCCCCTCACAAGACGGTGTTGCCGCCGATTATAACGGTTTCGGAATGATCGACAGCGTTTGGGACCGCGTCGTCCGCGGCGACCTGCAGTTCTTCTGCATCGATTCCGTCGACCGCCGCACGGTTTCGGACATCTACGGCAATGCCTATGACCGGATCCGGATCTATGAAACCTGGTACAACTACGTTATCAACGCGATGGTCCCGAAGATGCTCGAGATCAACGGTACCGGCAAAAAGCCGCTCGTAACCGGCGTCAGCATGGGTGCCTACCATGCCGCCAACTTCTTCTTCCGCCGCCCGGACATCTTCGACAGCGTGATCGCGCTGAGCGGCCTCTACGAGACCGACAGCATGTACGGTGGCTACATGGACGAAGTCGTCTACGCCAACGACCCGATTAAGAGCCTCGGCGGCATGCCCACCGACCACAAGTACATCGAACTCTACAACCACGATGACATCATCATCTGCGTCGGACAGGGCGCCTGGGAAGACGGCATGCTCGCCAGCACCAGAGAACTCCAGCGCGTCATGGCCCAGAAAGGCATCACCGCCTGGGTCGACTACTGGGGCTACGACGTCAACCACGACTGGCCATGGTGGAGAAAGCAGTTCCCGTATTTTATTAACATACTTTTGTCCAGATAACATAAAACGCACATACCCCTTTCCGTGCGTAGCACGGTTGCTCACTAGGGCTTCGGCGCTATAAAACGCACATACCCCTTCTTCACTAGGGCTTCGGCGCGAGGGAT
>ONYR01000130.1 GCA_900322165.1 uncultured Eubacteriales bacterium | reverse complement strand
GATCGGCCAAACATAATGCTTCGGTGTATGCGGGCTGCCGATGCCGGACAAGGCGGTTCCCTTATAGTAATAAGGGTTATCCTCGCTTAGGATGAAGCGGCGCGTATTCTGGTAAACGGGATCATCCCACGAGGTGTATCCCAGGTACGGAATCGAGAGAAGACTCGGGACGTTGGCATCATCCATCAGATTAACGCCCCCGTGTCCATCGACTTCGTACGCGTACATTTTGCCATAGCGAGGATGATCGATGATCCCGTATTCCTTGATGCCTTGATCGATCTCCTCCCGAAGACGCAGCATGTCAAAAGCGAGCGCTTTATCGGCAAAAAGATCCTGGGCGATCTGAGCGCCCATCTTTAACACAACGACCGCAAACATGTTGGAGGGAATGAGATAACCATAGAGGCAGGCATCGTCACTCGGACGGAATCCCGACCAGGTCATGCCGGTGTAAACGACCGGATTCCCCTTTCCTTCAAGCGGAAGCGTATCGGACGGCGGACAGTCGGTGCGGACAAAGCGATAAGGTGAATTCTCATGGTGCTGTTCGAGGATCCACAGATCGGTGACCGTGCGCAGCATCTGATGAAAGGCTGCATCCAGATGCCCCTCTCTTCCGGTGGTTTTCCATAGAAGATAGGCAAGCTGGATCGGATAGCACAGCGAATCGATTTCATATTTCCGTTCCCAGTCAAGCGGGATCATGTCCGTCTGATCGTGGCGATAGCAATGACCGTTTGAGGTCTCGTTAAAAGCATTGGCATACGGATCCTGAAGCATGCAGAAGGTCTGCTGACGGCAGAGCCCTTCGATCATGGCCGCGATCTCCGGATGCTCCTTGGCGAGCGGGAGATAATGCCTGACCTGAGCGGACGAATCCCTCAGCCACATGGCCGGAATATCGCCGGTAAATACAAAATACCGGCCGTCTTCGAGCGCTTTGGTCGTCGTTTCCAGTGTATTCGGATAACAATTTGCAAAAAGCCGGGCCGCTTTTGAATCAGCGCCCAGCTTTTCACTCACTTCCCGAATCGTCTGTTTCAGAAGGTCTGAGTACATAACTCCTCCATAGACGAATCAAAGGTTATCGAAATCGTCGAGCGGATCGGGAGTCTGCGAAAGCATATCGTCCGCGACAGTTTCGTAGAACATGGTACGTACGGTTTCGGGATCTGTCGTCTGACCGAGGATCCACATCAATTTCGTGACCGTGGCTTCAAGCGTCATATCGTAGGATTCCATGATCCCAAGTTCAGCTTTTGCCACATGTCCGGAGCGGTAGATCGTGATATCACTGCCTTCAAAGATCGCCTGCGTGGTCAGAATGACGATCTTGCCCTTCTCGATCAGACGAGCGATCTCTTCCTGAAAGTGATAATACTCCCCTTCCGGAATGCCGCCGACACCGTAACTCTCGAGAATAAACGCATCATAGCGCTCCTCGGCGAGCCTTAAGATCTCAGCGTCAATGCCGGGAATGAGCTTCAGCACAAACACCCGCGGATTCATCGTGTGATAGAACCTCACGCCGCCCTCCGAGACCGACGGATTCATGTACTGCACGATTCCTTTGTCCTGGATCACAGCGATATTCGGGTAGTTGATGCTGCTGAACGCATCATAGCTTTTGGTGTTCATTTTCCGGGCCCGGCTTCCGGCAATGACCTTGCCGCCGAACACCACGCTGACACCGTGCGCCTTCGACCATGAGGCATAGCGCAGCGAATCCAGCAGATTCTGCTTGGCGTCGGTAACGTCCATGCTGATCGGTCTCTGAGAACCGGTGACAACGATGGGTTTTCGGCTGTTCTGAATCAGGTACGTCAAAGCGGCTGCCGTGTAGGCCATGGTGTCGGTTCCGTGCGCAATGACAAAACCGTCATAGTCATCGTAGGCGTTCTCAACCGCTTCGGCGATCTCGATCCAGTGCCGGGGATGCATGTTGGTCGAGTCGATGTTCATCACCTGGATCGCATCGACCGTACAGAATTTCTTTGCCTTGGGTACGTAATCGAGTAATTCCTCACTCGAAAGCATCGGGGTCAGTCCGTCTTCGGTAGTCTTGCACGCGATCGTGCCGCCGGTCGCGATCAGAAGAATATGTTTCAAGGTTTTCTCTATTGTATCCGCGATAGAAGATTATTTCTTCAGAAGGTCACGGATCTCAGTGAGAAGCTTCTCTTCTGCGGACGGCTCCGGGGGAGCAGCCGGCTTCTCTTCTTCTTTTTCTTCCTTCTTGACCGATTCCTGAGCCTTGTTGACCGCCTTGACAAGGCAGAAAACAACGACCGCGATCAGCAGGAAGTTGATGATGGCCATGATGAAGCTGCCGTAAGCCAGGACAGCAGCGCCCGCTTCCTTAGCCTCAGCCAAGGTCGCGTACTTGGAGCCGTCAAGCGTGACAAACAGATTGGTGAAGTCAACCTTGCCAAACAGCAGGCCGATAACGGGCATGATGATGTCATCGACAAGAGACTTGACGATTGCCGTGAAGGCAGCACCGATGATCATGCCAACGGCAAGATTCATAACATTACCTTTGTTGATGAATTCTTTGAATTCTTTTCCGATTTTGCTCATGTTAATTTCCTTTCTCAAAGAGAATGCGCCCTCCTACCATGGTAAGAGAGACATGGATATCTTGATCAAACAGGATCAGATCAGCGAGACGGCCTTCTTTAAGAACGCCGGTCACGTCCGATTTTCCGATGATCCGGCTTGCCGTTCTGGTCTGCATATCGACCGCCACGGGAAGCGGGACCTTCGCGAGTTGGATCATGTTCCGAACCAGTCGGTCCGTCGTTGCGACTGACCCTGCAAAGGCTTTCCGATCCGGCATTTTGGCAACGCCGTCCTCAATGATGACGCGCTGTCCGTTTTTCAGACTACCGAGGATGCTGTCCCCTTCCGGCATACCGGCTCCGCGAAGCGAATCCGTCACCATGGTGGTGCGGTCCGGTCCGATGAAGCGGTATACCATCTGCAGCAGAGATGCCGGTAAATGACTACCGTCGGCAATCACCTCCACTGTCAGTTCATCTATCAGATAAGCACTCTCGATCACACCGGGATAGCGGTATCCGCCGCGCCTGGTAATGGTGGAACAGGCGGAATACAGATGCGTGATGTGATTGTATCCGTGCTTAACTGCCTCTTGTACAACGTCGATCGTGGCATCGGTATGGCCGATCGACGGGGTGATGCCGTGCGAGCGCAGGTACTCACCCATTTCCATTGCGCCGGGTCTCTCCGGTGCGATGGTCCATCTCAGAATATCCGGGCACATCTCAACGAGCAGTTTGTACTCCTCAGGATTGGGATCGCGGATATATTTCGGATCCTGTGCGCCGGACTGATTCAGGCTGAGATAGGGCCCTTCCAGATGAAGCCCGAGGAAGCGGGCTCCGACTTTCTGATCCTTCACCTCTTCATAGATCGAGAGGGTCTCTTTCAGCTCTTCCATCGAGGCCGCAAGCGAAGTCGGAAGCATGCAGGTCGTGCCGTGCATCGCGTGCATGCTGGCAGCGCCCTCGTAGGCTTCGCGGGTACCGTCCATGAAATCATGTCCGCCGCCGCCATGCGTGTGGATATCGATGAAGCCGTGAGACACATAGCGCCCTTCTCCGTCGATGACGCGGGCATTCGTTACTTCATCGAGACCGCCGGGAGGCGTGATGCGTGCAATGCGCTCTCCTTCAACAAGGATCTCGCAGGGCGTGACCTTACGGTCCTGCACCAGATTGACATGAACAATTTTCGTAAGCGTACTCATGAGTCCCTCCGAAAAAGGTTTAGGATCAGCGGGCATCAAATTCTTCCAAAAGACGGTTCAGCGCTTCCATGCTTTCCTCGCAGGCCAGGAGCCCGCCTTCGGAAAACCGGCTGCCGCCGGGAAGCTTCATCTGCGACTCGGAGATCTTTCTTCCGGCGCGGTAATGTGTCTCAAGCGAGAGATAACCGTCATAGCCGGACTTAACCAGTGCCGGGATCAGCTCGCGGTAGTTTACGCGACCGGTCCCGATCTTGACGCACTCCGGTCCTTGTGAAGTCAGCACCGCGTCTTTGATGTGAACATGCTTTATATGGCGTTTTACGGCCTCAAAACCATCGGGATAGGGAATTTCCCCTTCCGGATCGTAAAGGTCGTTTCCGGGGTCGTAAATGGCCCCAATCGACGGATGATCAAGGTACTCGATCAAGCGCGCAAGCGCCTGATGGTTCGTCGTGGCAACGCTCGGGTCCGCCTCTAACAGAAGGAGCTTTTCAGCATCCTTCATCAGTGCGAGCGGCCCTTGATAGGCTTCCTTGATCTGTTCCTCGTTTACCGGCTCTTCCGAGAGAAACGCAAAGCATCGGATCGACGGGGACTCAAGGATAAAAGCCGCTTCGATCAGTCGTTTCAGCTTTTCCGCTTCACCGGCTCTTTCAGAATACCGGCACTTGTAAAAGGAACCGGCGATATCACAGACCGCAAGACCTTCCTCCGTCAGGATATGACGGATCTCGCGCAGGCGTCTCTCTGTGAGTTTCTCCAACGGGAGATCATCGATCGTGCGAAGCTCAAGCGCACTGAGACCGTAGGTGTGCGCAAAGGAAACCGCGACCGCAAGGTCCTGCGTCATCTCATCGGTAATGATCGAAGTTTTCATGTCAGTCGATCGTACTCATCGGATTCTGGCGATGAGCCTCCACATAGACCGCTACCTGACGTCTAACTTCAGCGAGCGTGACAACGAGCGGCTTTCCGTTGACAAGATGATCGTAGATCGTCGCATAGTAAGCTTCGACCGCGCTGTCGAACGCACCGTTCGGATCACCGTCCCAGCTCTCCTCGGTCCACGAAAGCTTTTCGTGGCAGTAAGCCGGCGTGCCGTCAGGCTCGGAGATCGGCTCACGGATCAGGTGCTGCTCCGGGGCATGCTCTGCATCATAATACTTCCAGTCGATATGCTTCATGTTGCCTTTCAGACCACCGCGGGATCCGTGGATCTTGTAGGTGCAGGTGGGATAGGCATCGCAGCAGGAGATCGTCAGATCGATGAGCGGCTTGCCCGGCATCGTCAGGATCAGCTTGCAGTAATCCTCCGCATCGCCAAAGGTGTTGACGCGGTCCATCTTGCAGAAAACAGCAGGCATGACGTCAACGTCACCGAGAATATCCAGCGCCTGATCGAGCGGATGCGGCCCGGTATTGCGAAGACTTCCGCCGTTAAAGGACTGAAGCGTCTGCCAGTCCCAGCGGCGGGAATAGCCGTTGAAGCGAATATCGACATCGATCAGACGGCCGAGCACGCCGCTGTCGATGACCTTTTTAACCTGAACATAGTACGGTGCAAAGCGGGACTGCTGGAACACTGCAAACATCTTTCCGGACTCCTCCGCGGCCTTGACGATCGCGTCAAACTCTTCCAGATTGCGGCAGACGGGCTTCTCGCAAAGCACATTGTAGCCATGCTTTAACAGATCGATGGAGATCGCAGCGTGCTGATAGCTGAAGGAGGAATTGACAACAAGGTCAAGCTCGATCCCGCTGTCAAACAGGTCCGTGTAGGACGCAAAAACAGGACACGCAAACTCCTCCCTTGCCCGCTCCGCGCGAGAAGGGATCTCTTCAACAATGGCCACGACCTCAAAATGCTCTTTCGCTTTTTCGGTCTTCAGAAAAGCACCGTGGATATCGCGTCCGCTGCGCCCCTGACCAATGATGGCAATACGTAACTTGTTCATTTTTATCACCTCTTTCCGTGGGACAAAAATACTTTTTACAAATTGATTAAAATGATTGTAGAACAAGCGAAAATAAAAGTCAATTATTCCAGACCTTCGTTTTCGATCTGGAATGCTTTCTTGAACGGTTCGGTCTGAGAGAAATCCTCGACCAGCTCGGGGTTGAAGAAATAGTCCATCATCAGGATCGTCTGCCAGGAGGCATCCAGTGCTCTCAGAACAGAGCAATACAACGTAGTATCTCCGTGTTTCCAAACGGAAAGCACACCGCTTCTTGCGATTCTGGTGTAGCCGGTCTTGCCGCCGAGATACTCGAATCCGTCGATGTGGTAGACGCCTAAGGCAAAGTTGTTGATGTTCTCTTCGATCCTCGTGACATGTTCACCTTCAGAATTCTCGTAGCCAAGCCATTCGTTCTCTTCGAGGATGATCTCCTGAATCAGCGGATAGGACAAGGCGGCTTTCATCATGATGGTGATGTCATAGGCGGTCGTGTAATGGTCATAATCGAACAGGCCGTGGGGCGAGACGAAATGGGACTCGTACATTCCCAGCTCCTGCGCTTTTTCGTTCATCATTTCTACAAAATGATCCAGCGTTCCGCCGACTTCAAGCGCAAAGGCCGTCGCCGTGTCGTTGTAGGACCCGAGCAGCATGAAACGCATCAGGGTGTCATAGGTGATGCGGTCGCCTTCGGAGATGCCCATGAGGGCCGCGCCCTCCTCGTAGCATCCGTACAGGTCATCCACGACCATATACTGGGACATGTCTTCGACATGATCAAGAACGACCATCGCCGTCATCAGTTTCGTCATGGAGCCGGGCCAGAGCTGCCGGTGTTCATTTTTGGCATAGAGCACGTTCCAGTTTTCATCGCAGACGAAAACGCCTTCCGCCTCGAAATACTGATCCATGATCTCATCATTTCTCGCAAGCATTTCTTTCGAAACGTTCCCGCGCAGTTCATTGATGAGGGGCGTAAATACCTCCGGCGGGGTCTCGTACCATGCGGTAAACCCGATACCCGGGGAGTTGACGCGCTCGGTGTAATGCTGCACGGTCGTGCGGGAAAGATCGGTCGTGGTGCTTAGCAGCGTAAGCGCCGTAGTGCCTGCCGTCTTCGGCGTGTAGTTGGATGCCGGAGCGGTGCTCGGTTTGTCGACAAAGATCACCGAAGAAGATTC
>ONYR01000172.1 GCA_900322165.1 uncultured Eubacteriales bacterium | reverse complement strand
CGATTTCAAGCGCATCACGACCGAAGAGATCCGGGAACATCTCGAGCTTG
The DNA here is from genome assembly GCA_900322165.1 of uncultured Eubacteriales bacterium. Taxonomy (GTDB): domain Bacteria; phylum Bacillota; class Clostridia; order Lachnospirales; family Bianqueaceae; genus RUG760. Next base: position 12,062 of record ONYR01000172.1, on the reverse strand, counting down.
TCTGTCAGAAGGAAGGCATTGAGGCCGAGCGGGATGCGCTGCAGTATATCGCCTCGATCGCCGATGGCGGTATGCGCGACGCGCTGAGCATTTTGGACCAGTGCCAGTCCTATTACATTCACGAACGTATTACGCTCGAGATGGTGCAGGACGTTCTCGGAGCTGTCGATGATACGATCTTTACCGAGATGACCGGCGCCCTCATCGATGGCGATACGACCGCACTGCTGAAGGGCGTGGAAAAGATCTTCGATGACGGCCGCGACGGGCTTCAGTTTGTCACCTCGTGGAACGGATATCTGCGGAATCTGCTGATCACGCAGGTGCTTGGCGAAAAAGCCGGGGACCTTTTGGAGACCGAAAGCGGAGAGTTCCGCCGCATGGTGGAGCAGGCCACGAGAGTCGACAGGCAGCGTGTCACGAAGTGGATCGAGGAGCTTGCCAAGCTCGAGGCGCAGCTTCGCACCGTCAGTCAGCGCCGCATCTTGATCGAGATTACCCTGATCCGGCTTGTCGGAGAGACCGGGCACGGAGGAACGCCGATGGGCTCTGCGACGGGGACTGCCGCAGCCGCGCAGCCTTCCGGTGCTCAGATGGCTGAGATCGGACGGATGGAGCGGAGGCTCGAGCGGGTCGAGAAAGCGCTTCGGGAAGGCACAGTGGTCCAAAGACCGACACCGCCGGATCCGAGCCAAGCGTCACGTGACATCCTGCAGCCGATCGCAACCGGCGAGGGGCAGCGGGGAATGATCCCGCGGGAAGTGCCTGCGAAAGCGGCTCCGCAGCCTGCAAGCGAAGAGATCCGCCGCGTGATCGATCAATGGCCCGGCATTCAGGAGGCCGTGATCGACCATGAACCGAGCATGCGCACGATCCAGAAGATCCGCGCAGAAGCCGGGTATGAGCCGGGGGTCATCGTTCTGACGTCGGAGATGACGATCTTCCTGGAGCAGCTGAGTCAGCATCCGGACAAGATCAAGCTCATCGAAAACGTGATCGCGGACGTGACCGGCGTTCGGGTGCGCGTGATCATCGGCAAGGGACAGGCCAGAAAAGGCGGTGTCTCACAGGAACTGATCAACACCATCCATATGGATGTGGAAATGAGATAAATGAAGCGATAAACGGAGGAAGCTATGGCTAAAGGAAGAGGATACACCGGCGGTATGCCCGGCAACATGAACAATCTGATGAGACAGGCGCAGCGCATGCAGCGCCAGATGGAAGAGGCCCAGAAGGAGCTCGAGGGTATGACCTTCGAAGCTACCGCAGGCGGCGGCGTTGTCAAAGTCTGCGTCAGCGGCAAGAAGGAGATCACGGCGATCGAGATCAGTCCCGAGGCAGTGGATCCGGATGATGTCGAGATGCTGCAGGATCTTGTCATGGCTGCGGCCAACGAAGCGCTGAAGAAGGTTGATGAGTATTCCGAGTCGAAGATGAGCGGAATCGGCGGCAACCTTAACATTCCGGGGATGTTCTGATGAATGATTTTTCGAGTCCGGTAACGAATCTGATCGACGAGCTTTCGCGTTTGCCCGGAATCGGACGCAAGAGTGCGCAGCGCCTGGCGCTCCACATTATCGAGATGCCCGTTGAGGAGACGGAGCAGCTCGCGTCTGCGATCGTTGAGGCAAGACGCAAGGTTTGTTATTGCAAGGTCTGCAGCTGCCTTTCGGATGGGGATATCTGCCCGATCTGTCAGGATCCCACGCGCGATCATTCCACGATCATGGTCGTGGAGGGCGACCGGGAGAAGGCCGCGTACGAGCGCACCGGAAGGTTCAAGGGCGTGTACCATGTACTTCAGGGAGCGCTTTCTCCGATGGCCGGCATCAGCGCGGATAAGCTGAAGATCAAGGAGCTTCTCGAGAGGCTTAAGGACGATTCGGTCAAAGAGATCATTCTCGCGACCAATCCCAACGTCGAGGGCGAGGCGACGGCGATGTATCTCAGCCGTCTCATCAAGCCGCTTGGCGTCACCGTGACGCGCATCGCCAACGGAGTTCCCGTGGGCGGTGATCTGGAGTACACCGATGAGGTCACGCTCTCACGAGCGCTGGAAGGACGCGTCAAAATGTAAATGTCCGGCGATACGTGTCAGAAAAAAGTCGAATTCGGCAAGGCTTTCAGGGGCCTTGCCGTTTTTGTTTTTCTCGACACTTTATCGGTGAAAATGGACAGTTTGGTAATTTCCAGTAGTAAATATAATAGGAAAATGCTACAATTATTCAGAACGAGTCTTTTGCTGAATTTTATGAAAATACCAGTCATATACATGATCTGCATGGAAAGGAAACGGAGCGCATCGATGAATCAAACGAGACGGAAGCGGGGGTGCAGAGGACCCCTTCGCCGGATGCTTTGTCTGGCAATCACTCTGATGCTCTTCCTGATGACGGGATGCGGTCTGATTCCGAAGGAGGAGGAGCTTCCCGCAGCGCCCATGCTTGAAGAGGCGGATACCGAGGAATACATCCTGACACCGGTCGTGCGGGGCGATCTGATCGTGACGCAGACGATCCGAGCCTCGTACATCCCCTCCGCCTCAGAGAAGCTTGCGTTTACGATCGGCGGCGAATATATCGGCCATGTGTACGTCTCGCTCGGCGATGAGGTCAAGGCCGGCGACGTGCTGATGGAGCTGGATCTGACGCAGATCGAGAGCCAGATCGAAGCGCAGCAGACGCAGATCGACAGCCTCTACCTGCAGCTTTCCCAGCTCTATGAACAGGAAGCGCTGGCCCTTGAGGAGGCGCGGATCCTGGACCGTCAGGCGGCGGATAATAAGACGCCCGGCTGGACCTCTCGGGAAAGCGGGGTCTATGCGACCTATGGACAGCAGATCCAGGCGATCAACAACACGATCACGATTGCCGAGGCAAGGCTCTCCGAGCTGAAGGAGGAGAAATCCAAGCGCCAGCTCATCGCGACCATCGATGGCACCGTCACCGATCTGTACAATTTTGAAGAAGGCGAGCGCAGCACCAAGGACCGCACGGTCGTTCAGGTTTCGAACATGGATGAAGCGCTCTTTGAAGTATACTCAACGAACACGAACCTCCTCGTGATGGGAGAAACCTACACTCTGATCTGCAACCAGACCGAATATGAGGTGGTGGCGCACACAGGCGCGGAGCTCGGGATCGAGTCGCTGAAGCCGGAAGCGATCTATTTCCAGATGGTGACGCCGGATCCCTCGATTACGCAGAACACACCCGGAACCGTAACGGTCGTGGAGGCGCAGTCGCTCGATACGCTCTTCGTCCAGCTTGACGCAGTGCAGACGGTGCAGGGCCAGCCGGTCGTCTACATCCTGAATGAGGACGGGTACCGCACCGCCCAGCCGGTGAAAATCGGGATCCAGAATAATAAAGTGATTGAAATTTTAGATGGGCTCTCCGAAGGAGACTATGTCATCATGCCGTAAGGAAGCGAAGGAGGCAGAAACATGAGTGTAAGCAAACGCATCGCCTGTCTTTTCCTTTCCCTGATGATGACGGTCTCTCTTTTGGGATGCTCGGGAAAAGGAGAAGCAGCGGATCCGGCCCTGCTTGAGCCGGTCAGTGTCAGTGCCGCCACCGTTACCGTGGAGCGCGGCAACATCTACGATATGATGGAGATCGCGGTCACGGTGGTACCGGAGGTGACCGATCTGTATTTTGAAGTCTCCGGACGGATCAAAAACATTCACTTTGTGCCGGGCGATCTGGTAAAGGCCGGCGATGTCCTTGTTGAGCTTGATCAAACCGCCTTGGACAAAGCAGTCGCTGCGAAGGAAGCGGAGATCAACCGCACCGAGGTACAAAACAGCTTTGCCAATCAGGGCGCGGCGATTCGCATCACGATCGCCCAGCTGAGCCAGACCATCGCGGAGAAGGCGCTCGAAAACGCGAAGAAAGCGCTCGAGACTGCAAAGGAAACAGCCGCGACGCAGGCGGACGGAAAAGCGGTCGCGATTCAGTCCGCGGAGGCAGCCGCCACAGCCGCTCAGGATAGCTATGACTCTGCCAAGGCAGCCTCTGACGCAGCACAGGCAGCCGCGGATACCGCCCTTGCCGCTGCGCAGGATGCGAAGAAGAATGCGGTGTACGCACCGACTGAAGCCGTTGAAGCGGTTGAAAAAGCAGCCGCCGCACAGGCTGCTGCCGTTCAGGCAGCGGCGTCTCTGAGCGCAGCCAAGACAGCGCTTACGGCCGCTGAGGAAGCCCTTCAGCGGGCGAAGGATGCCAAGACGGCTGAGGAGGCCGCCCAGGCTGCTTCGGAGGCTCAGGAGGCCGCTAAAACCGCTTCAGAGAAGGCTTCTGACGCACGCACCAGACAGATGGAAGCGGAAATGCTTGCGATCGAAGTGCAGGGGCTCGCGGACGCAGCTCAGATCAAAGCCGATGCGGCCGAAGAATCTTCCGGCGGAACCGGTGAAGACTCCGGTGAAAGCAGTGGAAGCGGCGAGTCCAGCGGCGGTGAGTCGAGCGGAGTTGAGTCCAGCGGCGGTGAGTCCAGCGGAGGAGATTCCTCCGGCAGCGGTGACTCCGGCAGTTCCTCTGGGGAAAGCAGCGGAGGAGAGTCTTCCGACAGCGAATCGTCCGATGGCAGCTCGAGCAGTGACAGTTCAGAGAGCTCTTCCGGCGGCGAATCCACCGGCGGTGCATCCACCGGGGGCGAATCCGGCGGGGAATCTTCCGGCGAAGGCGGGGAATCGACGGGTCCGAACGATGAAAACTCAGGAACCTCCGGCGCACCGACACCGGCTGCAGAGACTTCCGGTGAAACGAGCGGTGGAACCTCGGGCGAGGAAAGTGCGGCTGGGGATGAGCCGGTCTATGATGAAGCGACCCAGAAGGTGCTGGATGATCTGCAGAAGGCGATCGACAACGCAGCCTACAATGTGGAGCTCGCGGAGGTGGGCGTTCGCGAGGCGCAGCTTGCGCTGTCGCAGCAATACCAGACTCAGAGCGCAACCATGCGCGTGCTCGAGGGTGAGCTTGCCAAACTGAAAGAACAATATGCAAAAATGGTTCTCACGGCTCCGTTTGACGGACGGATCGTGGACCTGAACTACTATGAATATGATAATGTGGCGGAATATGACGTCGTGATGAAGATCGCCGACGAGAGCATTCTGATCCTGCAGGGCGCGCAGTACAGCAACGACAGGCTCATCAATGCGGTCCGGATGGACGCGCTCATCGATTCGGTGACCTATCAGGTGTCCTATCTTCCGTATGATAATGATGATTATATGAAGCGCCGCTTGCGCGGAGAATCGCTTCCGACCCGGTTTGCGCCGGCGGAGGGAGCGGATCTGCCGGAGTTCGGGGCGAGCGGCAGCGTGCGCATTTATACCGGAATCAGTGAGGACACGCTTATCTTGCCCAAGGCCTGCGTTCAGCAGGATGATATCGGATTCTACGTGTACGCCGATGAAGATGGGCAGCGGGTCAAGAAATATGTGAGCGTGGGAATCTCGAACACGTCCTCGATAGAGATCCTTGACGGACTGGAGGAAGGGGAGGTGGTTTACGTTGGTGAATAAGAAAACGTTCCGTAAAACCGTAAGCCTGCTGCTCCTTCTGGCGCTCTTGCTTCCGTGCCTGTCCGCGTGCTCCAGAAGTGCGCTTGACGCAGGCTCCAAGTCAGAGTACATCGCGATCGGGGGCACGAAGGACGAAAACTACCGAACCACCGAGGCTTATCTTGGCGATTTCAGCATCAGCTTTGAGGCATCGACCAAGCTGACAAGCCTTCGCGTCACCGAGATCTACTGGCCCTACAGCGGGGACCAGTACGCGAAAGTGATGGTCAGTGAGGGCGATATCGTACAAGCCGGACAGGTGCTTGCTGAGATCACGGTCGTGATCAGTGAAGCGGACCGTCTGCAGCGCGAGCTGGCCGTGACAGACGCGCGCTCCGCGATCTCGCAGATCGATACCTCCTTCTCGCAGCAGATCGCACAGGCCAATGCAGCCGCTCAGGCCGCGACGGGCGATGAATACACGCTCGCGATGAGCCGCGTCGATCTTCTGTACGCGCAGTACAATGAGCGCCTGGCACAGGCACAGGCACGCCTTGAGGCGGCACAGGCGGCGCTCCAGGAGCTCGAGGAGCACGAGAAGACAACGCAGATCATCGCGCCCTATGACGCGTTTGTTGCGGATATTATCTGGAACTGGCAGGAGGGCGAGACCGTACCGACCTGGACTCCGATCATGACGGTCGCGGACCTCTCGGCGATCGCGATCGAAGTGACAAACACGAGCCCGTACGGCAACGTTCCGTACCTGAGCACCGTCACCATCGTCGACCAGAAAACCAAGCAAAGCTACAGCGGAACCGTTGTCAGCTGCGGTGACGTGACGGGATCGATGACCGATGACCTCGTGATCGTGCCGGAAAACATGGAGCCGACGATGAACGCGCTGCGGGTGTACGGCAATATTCTCGATAAAAAGAATGTCGTCCTTGTCAACAGCGAAGCGCTGAAGAAGGACGGAAACAATTATTACGTACTGATTTTGATCGGCGGCACGTCCGTCAGCAAAACCTACGTCTCGATCGGTGGGATCTCGAACGGCATCGCCTGGATCACCGACGGCGTTCAAGCGGGCGATGAGCTCGTGCTGAATTAGGAGGTGACGGCATGCTGACGTATGTACGCAATAAACTCCTGAATAATAAATGGATGGCCATCAGCCTTCTGATCGGCAACATCCTCTTAATGGCGATCGCCGGCTCGAGCCCGATCTACCGGGAGGCCGTGATGCAGCGCCTGTTGCAGACGAATCTGCAGCGCCAGATGCAGGCAGAGAATCTGTATCCCGGAACGATCGAGTTCCACGGAACCTACACGACCGTCGGCCTTGGTCAGAATGACTACAGCCTGACCGAGAAGCTGAAGGACGTGGCTGAGCGGTTTGCCGCGGAGCCTGAGATCGCACCGATCCACATGGTTACCGAATACTTCATGGCCGATCAGAAAGCCCAGCACGAGGGGGAGGCGATCGGCAGCGCGATGGCCGGATTCTCGATCCGGATCGATTCCATCGAAGACATGGAAAACCATGTCACGATGCTCAACGGCACCTTCCCGTCGGAGACCGCCAAGGACCATGTGATCGAGACGATCGTCAGCGAAAACACGCTGATGCGCTGCAACCTCTACGTCGGGGAGACCCTGACGCTGCCGAACCTTAAGGCTTCGGACGGGAACTACTGGAAGCTGAAGATCGTCGGTGTTTTCCAGGCGTCCGAGACGAATGATCCCTACTGGTACATGAATCCGAACGTGACAAGCCGCTTTTTCTTCGTCAACGAAAAGCTCTTTGCCTCGACCTTCGTCTTCAACGAGACCGAGCGCAAGTCCTTCAGCGAAGCGTTCTATGTCACGATGGACTATACGAAGCTGCGCGGCACGGACGTAGATGCTCTTGTCGAGGTCTGCGATCGGTACATCGCCGAGACCGACACCGTGTTCCGCCGCGGCATGAATGTGCGCTTTTACGATACGTTAAAGGCCTTCCAGAGCAGCTCGGCGCGTCTTGATACGACGCTGACGGTTCTGCAGATCCCGATCTTCCTGCTCCTGATCGCGTTCATTTTCATGGTGGCCGGGGAGATGATGACCATCGACCAAAGTGAGATCTCGATGATCAAGAGCCGCGGTGCCTCGAGGCGCCAGATCCTGATGATCTACCTCCTGCAGAGCACGATCCTTGCGGTAATCGGTTTGATTTTTGCGATCCCGCTGAGCTTCCTGATCTGCCAGGTCATCGGCTCAGCGAACGCGTTCCTTGAGTTCGTGCAGCGCCGCGCCCTCTCGACGCGGTTCAGCCTTGAAGTGGTGCTGTACCTTCTTGCAGCGGTCATTGTCGCGATCGCGGCCATGCTGATCCCGGCGATCTCCTATTCGAAGGTGGGCATTGTCGAGGCAAAGCGCAGCCGTCACAAGCAGAAACGCCCGCTGTGGCAGAAGCTGTTCCTTGATGTGCTGTTCCTTGGCATCTCGCTCTACGGCCTCTACAGCTACCATCGCCAGGCGGCCTTTCTTGCAAGCGAGATCGCGGGCGGCGCCTCGCTCGATCCGCTCCTGTACCTGTGCAGCTCGCTCTTCATCCTTGGCGCGGCGATGCTCTTCGTGAGACTGTTCCCGCTTTTGATCCGGCTTGTTTTCGAGCTGTTTAAGCATCTCTGGTCACCGGGGCTTTATGCGTCCTTCCTTCGGATGCTGCGCTCGAACGGAAGCCAGAACTTTATCATGATCTTCCTGATCCTGACCATGGCGATGGGTATTTTCAGCGCTGACACGGCCAGAACGATCAACTCCAACGCGGAGGAGATGATCCGCTACCGGAACGGTGCGGACATCGTAGTCCGTGAAAAATGGGGCTCGCAGCAGTTTGCGACGGAGAGCGGCGATACCGAAACCGTCTACGTTGAGCCTGATTTTACCAAATATGAGAAGCTCTCCGGGGCGGCCTCCGCAACGAAGGTGTTTATGCGCGGCGGCTATCGCGTGACATCGGGCGGCACGACGCAGGATAACGTCACGGTCATGGGCATCCATACCAAATCCTTCGGTGAGACCGCTTACTTCAAGGACGGGCTGCTGAACGGGCACTGGTACAACTACCTGAACGCGATGTCGCAGGATTCGCTCGGCGTGCTTGTTTCCACGAACTTCCGCGATAAGCTCGGCCTGACGCTCGGCGACAAGATCACCTATTCGATGCGCGGCAGAGCGAATGTGACCGGTGTGATCTACGGATTTGTCGATTACTGGCCGTCGCTGACGCCTCCGGACAAAACGGAGGGTGACACGGAGATGTACTTCGTGATCGCAAACCTTTCCTACCTGCAGTCGAAGTGGGGCGTGGAGCCGTACTCGGTCTGGATCCGCAACAGCGGAAATTCCTCTCAGTATATCTACGATTTTGCGGCCGAGAGTGAAACCGGATTCACGTATTTCGCGGACACGAACGCGCAGATCATCGATCTGAAGAATGATCCGATCTTCCAGGCGACGAACGGAATCCTGACGGTTGGATTCATCGTGGTCCTGACGCTCTGCTCGGTCGGTTTCCTGATCTACTGGATCCTCTCGATCCGTTCGCGCCAGCTGCAATTCGGTATCTTCCGCGCGATGGGCATGACCATGGGCGAGATTCTCGGCATGCTTGTCAATGAACAGATCTTCCTCTCACTGTCCTCGATCATCGCCGGCGCCCTTGTCGGCAAGCTCGCAGCGCGGTTCTATGTCCCGCTGATCCAGCTCGCCTACAGCGCAGACAGTCAGCTCATTCCGCTCGAGGTCGTCAGCCGCAGGAGCGACGCGATACAGCTGTACCTTGTCGTCGGCATTGTCATGATCATCTGCATGTTCGTGCTCGGACAGCTGATCCGCAAGATAAAGATCGCGCAGGCGTTGAAACTTGGTGAGGACTAGGCGCTTGACAGCCTTCTGAGTTCAAACGATTGGGCGCCTAGCCGAGTTTTGCTTCGCAAAACTCCGATGAGTCCTGCTAAAGAAGAGCGGGCACGTGTCGCAATTGGAGTTCAAACGATTGCGTGCCCGTATGAGTTTCGCTTTGCGAAACTCTCGCTGGATATTGTTAAAGATGTTATTACAAGTGGGGTGTTGTGGTGAGTGATTGGATGATTCGGGCGGTGGATGTGTCGCGTGGGTTTCCGGTGGGCGATTCGGTTTTCTGGGGCCTCAAGCACATCAACATGGAGATTCCGGCCGGGAAGCTGACGATTCTGAAGGGCCGCAGCGGTTCGGGCAAAACGACGCTGCTGAATATTCTCAGCGCGCTCGATCGGCCGACCGAGGGCGAGGTCTACATTGACGGTGTCGATGTGACGAAGCTGACGGACCGCGAGCGGGATCTGCTTCGCCGGACGAAGGTCGGCTATGTCTATCAGAGCGTGGCCCTGATCCCGATGATGACGGCGTACGAGAACGTGGAGTTCGCGCTCCGGCTTGCCGCGAAGACCAAGGAGGGCCGGGAGCGCCTGACGGAAAGCCGCAAAGAGCGCGTAGAAGCGTGCCTGCACATGGTCGGACTGGGCAACCGCATGACGCACATGCCGCAGGAGATGTCCGGCGGTGAGCAGCAGCGTGTCGCGATCGCGCGGGCGGTCGCCGCAAGGCCGTTGGTGCTGTTTGCGGACGAGCCGACGGCGGAGCTCGACACGAACACCGGTCTGCAGGTTGTCAAGATCTTTAAGGAGCTGTGCGAAAAGGAAGGCATTACGGTCATCATGACGACCCATGATACGGGTCTTATGGATATCGGAGATCAGGTGTACGAATTAGAGGATGGTGAAGTCATTGGCCGAAAAGATGATTGAATGTGAGAACCTCGTTAAGATCTATAAAACGGTCGATACTGAGGTGCTGGCACTGCAGGGACTGGAGCTGACGGTCGATAAGGGTGAGCTGATGGCGATCATCGGCAATTCCGGCTCGGGCAAATCCACGTTTCTGAACATGATCGGCGGCCTTGACCGTCCTTCGGCGGGGCGCCTGATCGTGAACGGGCTGGACCTGTTCAAGCTCTCCGAGAAGGAGCTCGTCGCGTACAAGCGCGACGTTGTCGGGTTTGTGTGGCAGAACAATGCGCGCAACCTGATTCCGTACCTGACTGCCTTGCAGAACGTGCAGGTGCCGATGATGTTCGGGACCGAGAAGGAGCGAAAGGCGCGGGCGGAGATGCTGCTCGAGCTGGTCGGCATGAGCCACCGGTCGGGGAGCCGCTTGAACACGCTTTCCGGCGGTGAACAGCAGCGCGTTGCAATCGCGATCGCGCTGGCGAACAACCCGAAGCTCCTGCTCGCGGACGAGCCGACCGGCTCGGTCGATGTCAAAACGAGTGACTATATTTTGGATGTGTTTCGCAAGCTGAACGAAGAGCTCGGCCTGACGATCGTGATCGTCACGCATGACCGGCATCTGGCGAAAAAGGTAAACCGTGTAGTCGCGATCCGCGATGGCAAGACCAGCAGCGAGATGATCGTGCGCCACGACTACCGCGAACGCCTCGCAGCGCTCGGTACGCTCGGCGATGAGAGCGGCGAGATCGAGCAGGAAGAGTACGCGGTGCTCGACAAAGCAGGCCGCCTCCAGATCCCGAGCCAGATGCTTGCCGAGATCGGCGTCGACTCCAACAAGGTCAAACTCGAAGTCGTCGACGGCAAGATCCAGATCACGTCCGCAGACGCTGGGCAGGAAGAGTAGTTAGCCGGTATTAGAAAAACTAAATGCAAATAAGGCCGCTGAAATCCCTTTCATCGGGGATCTCAGCGGCCTTTGTGTGTCTGGGGATGGGTTAAGGAGTGTCGTTGCAGACGAAAATGCGTCTGCGGCCGGAAGCCACTCGCAAAAGTCAGCTTGTACAGCAACTTCCTTCCTACAAGCTGACTTTCATTTCGCGTAGTCAGCTTGTACGACAATTTCCTTCCTACAAGCTGACAATCTCACTCGCGTAGTCAGCTTATAGAACGGTTTCCTCCCTACAAGCTGACGATTTTCACACGCAGTCAGCTTGTACGACAACATCCTTCCTACAAGCTGACAATCTTTTCGCGCAGTCAGCTTGTACAGCGAATTCCTCTTCACAAGCTGACACTGCCATAGGAAAAGTCAGCTTGTACAGGGACTTCATTCCCACAAGCTGACACTCTCTTGAAAAAGTCAGCTTGTACAGTGACTTCATTCCCACAAGCTGACACTGCCCTGAAAAAGTCAGCTTGTACAGGGACTATCTCCTCTCAAGCTGACAGTGCCCCATAAGCAGTCAGCTTGTACAGTGACTTCACTCCCACAAGCTGACATCCCCCTGAAAAAGTCAGCTTGTACGACACCTTCCTTCCTACAAGCTGACTTGGCGTGTAATCAGCCGCCAACCAGGGCAAATAACAAGTGCACAAACACAAATAACAAGCGCCAGAACACAAATAACAAGTGCCAGAACACAAATAACAAGTGCCCGCCCAAAAGAAAGATCCACCCAAAACAAAAACGACCGGTGAAATACCTTTTCACCGGTCGTTAGTACGATCAATGG